>JAHZIZ010000430.1 GCA_022601215.1 Bacteroidota bacterium | reverse complement strand
TCAAGGTTGTGATTGCGGTGTTCACCTTATCCGTTGTCCCACCCCAGTTAAAGGTAAGACTGGTATTCGAAGTAAAGAATGGATTTTGATCATCCTTAATGGTAATTACATTGTCCATTTTATAAATGGGCAATTTTCTAACATTGATGTAATAGGCAATTCCAAAAGCTATCGCCAAAGAAATAAGAAAAAGTGGCCAATGACTTATTAGCTTTATTAAAAAGCCTTTAAAATCAAAAGTGGACTGTACTTCATTTATTTCAAAATCGTCATTCATAGTTTATAGTCGAATAAAAAGAAGTATCGTTGTGGTCAATGCGGTAATCACACTTAAAACGGTCGTAAAGGATTGTAATCCTGTTGTTCCCGTACCCAATGATTTCTGTGGCAACGGATTGACAATAATTTGATCGTTGGGTTGCACAAAGAAATAAGGCGAATTCATGGCGTCAATATTCGTTAAATCAATATGATGCACTTTCTGCCCTAAAGGATATTGCCTAATAATAATAACATCTGTTTTATCACCCGTTACAGGTATATCACCATTAGCTCCAATGGCCTCCATGATCGTAATTTGGTCTCTGTAAATGATGTTAGATCCTGAACGCCCAATCTCTCCATTAATTGTATACCGTATCCCAGCAATCTTAACCGTGACAAAAACGTTCGCTTCCTCTTTAAAATAATCCCTCAACAGTATCGCTTCGATTTTCAAACGAACCTCATCAACTGTAAGGCCTAACACCTGCATCTTTCCAATCGTAGGAATTCTAATATTACCTTGATTATCCACCTTAAACCCCTCGTAATAAAGGCTCTCCTCCCTAGTCGCATTAGGGTTGTTATCGCTCACAGGATTAAAAATATTAACTAAATTATCATCCAACGCTTTTACTCGAATACTAAGAAGATCATTAATTTGTAAACGATAATCTTCTTGCATTTTCCTAATGGGAATCAAGCTATCGGTCTCTGTGGAAAGCTCCTCCTGTAGGTAGGTAATTCTTTTAGTAGGGATACACGATGATAGACAGATTGCAATAAGAAAAAAGTAAACTATATGTTGATACTTCATTGCTAAGATTGGGTTGTTAATCGACAAATATAAAGGAAGCTAACTAATAATGAAACCTTTTTTATGCTGGATGCCCAAAATCCCTTTATTTTGCAGGAAATTGCACACATGAATTACCTATCGGTAGAAAACATAGCAAAATCCTACGGTGAGCGGGTTTTATTTGAAAATATTTCCTTCGGAATTAATCAGGGACAAAAGATTGGTTTCGTTGCGAAAAACGGAACTGGAAAAACTTCGCTTCTTAATATTTTGTCTGGAAAGGATACACCAGATTCTGGAATAGTTACCTTCAGAAAGAATTTAAATGTTGCCTTTCTATCTCAAGAGCCTAATCTCAAGGCGGAACTAACGGTAGAAGAAACCATTTTCTCATCTTCTACCCCCGTCCTAAAAGTTATTGAAGCCTACGAAAAGGCACTATTACATCCCGAAGAAACTGACTCTTATCAAAAAGCCTTCGATGCCATGGATGCCAACAACGCCTGGGATTTTGAAACCACCTACAAACAAATCCTATTCAAACTAAAACTCGATAACCTATCTCAAAAGGTTGCCAGTCTTAGCGGAGGGCAAAAAAAGCGATTAGCACTTGCAAATGCGTTATTAGCACAGCCCGACTTACTCATTATGGATGAGCCTACCAACCATTTAGACCTAGAAATGATAGAATGGTTAGAAGCTTTTTTTGCTAAAGAAAGCATCACACTCTTTATGGTGACTCATGATCGCTATTTTTTAGAACGCGTCTGCAACGAAATTGTAGAGCTTGATGCTGGCAATTTGTATAGTTACAAAGGCAATTACAGCTACTATCTTGAAAAAAGAGACGCCCGTATTGAAAATTTTGAAACAGAAACTGCAAAAGCCAAACAACTCTACAAAAAAGAATTGGACTGGATGCGCCGTCAACCCAAGGCTAGAACCACAAAAAGCAAGTCTAGGATTGATGACTTTCATGAAATAAAGTCGAGGGCCCATCAACGTAGAAATGATCACGAAGTACAACTTGAGCTTAACATGGAGCGTCTTGGAACCAAAGTGGTGGAACTTCACGGGATTTCAAAATCATATGACGAGAAAGAGCTCTTTCAGAAGTTTACCTACAACTTCTTAAGAGGAGAACGCATTGGTATTATAGGTAAAAATGGAACTGGAAAATCTACGTTTCTAAATATCCTTACTGGAGGATTAGTACCCGATAGTGGAAAAGTGGTCATTGGAGACACTGTAAAATTTGGGTACTATACGCAAAGAGGTATTACCATAAAAGAAGGTCAAAAGGTAATTGATGTAATCCGTGAATTTGGAGATTACATTCCTTTAAAAAAAGGGCGTCAAATTTCAGCACAACAACTACTAGAACGCTTCCTTTTTGATAGAAAAAAACAATATGACTTTGTGGATAAACTAAGCGGAGGAGAACGAAAACGACTCTACCTATGCACTGTGCTTATACAGAATCCCAATTTTTTAATTCTCGATGAACCTACTAATGATCTGGATATCGTTACGCTCAATGTACTGGAAAGCTTTTTATTAGATTTCCCGGGTTGTCTTCTTGTAGTATCGCACGACCGCTACTTTATGGATAAGATTGTGGACCATTTATTTGTCTTTAGAGGCGGTGGAGTAATTAATGACTTTCCTGGAAATTATACCGATTTTAGAGCCTATGACGATAGCACTCCAAAAGAAAAAACAGTGGCTGAAACTGAGACTGCTCCAAAAGGAAACTGGAAGGAGAACAGCAACAAAACCAAGTTGAGCTATAACGAGCAAAAGGAGTTCCAAAAACTGGAACGAGACATTGCCAAGCTAGAACGTGAACGAAGTGCTTTGCAAGAAAAATTTGCTACAGAAGGATGGGATACTGAGGAAATCAATAAACAATCTCTCGTTTTGCAAGAAATGATCACCCAATTAGATGAAAAAGAAGAACGTTGGTTTGAGTTATCGGCAAAACTAGAAGGATAGTCTGTATGTATTACCAGATAAAATCATATGTGAAATATCTAAGAAAAGCGACCAATCAACATGGCGTTCATTCTCCATTTATCTATGACTTGGTTACCCAATGTTTTTACAATAAAAAAAAATATTTGGCTTACGAAACCTTGGCCAAGCACAGAAAACACCTACTTAAAGATATGAGCAACATTGTGGTAACCGATTTTGGTGCAGGATCGCGTGTGTTTACCTCTAATAAACGTAATGTAGCTGCCATTGCCAAAAACGCAGGTATGTCGAAAAAAAGGCAACGCTTACTCTACAGGCTCGTGGTCTACCTTCAACCAAAATCCGCTCTCGAATTAGGAACCTCTTTGGGACTGGGGACGGTTGCTATGGCATTAGGTAATCCTAAAATTACGATAACAACAGTTGAAGGCTGTACAAATACGGCCAATAAGGCTCAAGATGGGTTTGAGGAGTTTTCTATTTCCAATATTGAACTACACAATGAGACGTTTGAAGATTTTTTTGGAAATAGCCGAGAATTAGGTTGCAATTTAGTTTATATCGATGGAAATCATAATCAGGAACGAACCTTGAGTTATTTTGAAAGTTTGTTACCTCAAGTTCAGAATGATTCTGTACTAATTTTTGATGACATATATTGGAGTCCACAAATGACCGAAGCATGGAACCGAATTAAAGACCACAAGCGAGTAACAGCAAGTATTGACACTTATCAATGGGGCTTAGTTTTTTTTAGAAAAGAACAGCAAAAGCAACATTTCTTTATTCGTTTGTAACAACTATAGTATCTTTACGTCACATGCATAGTCAATCTATCTAAAAATTGAATCGCCCATGAGTTTGGTTATAAAAATTAGAGACATCATTAGAGATTTCCCTTTGGGACAAGAAGTTGTTCACGTATTAAAGGGTATAGACCTCGATATTGAGAAAGGTGAATACGTAGCTCTGATGGGACCCTCGGGTTCTGGAAAATCCACATTAATGAATCTTTTAGGCTGTCTAGACACACCGACAGCTGGTAGCTATATGCTTAACGGAAAAGATGTGAGTAGCATGTCTGACGACCAATTGGCGGAAATTAGAAATACCGAAATAGGCTTTGTATTCCAAACCTTTAATTTATTACCTAGGACAACCGCGTTAGAAAATGTCGCTTTGCCTATGATTTATGCAGGTGCTTCTAAAAGTATGAGAAACAAACGTGCGGAAGAGGTATTAACTGATGTGGGATTGGCTGATCGGATGGATCACAAACCAAATCAATTATCTGGAGGACAACGTCAACGTGTAGCGGTAGGTCGGGCCTTGGTAAACAAGCCTTCAATTATTCTTGCTGATGAGCCTACAGGAAACCTAGACTCTAAGACTTCTGTAGAAATAATGAAACTTTTTGATGATATCCATGCTGCAGGAAACACGGTAATTTTAGTGACTCACGAAGAAGACATCGCAGAACATGCTCATAGAGTTATTAGATTAAAAGACGGCATGGTAGAGAGCGACGTGAGAAAGCGCTAATCGTAGCATATTTGAATATTCATAATCTGTTTTGGGATAAAAGAATAAAGTAAATAGGTCTTACTTGAACTTCTAACTTTATAATTTCATCACTTCTCAGTATCTTCGTAAGATGTTAGACAAATTACTTTCCAACCCTTTTTTTGTTATAGTCGCCTTAATGGTATTGGCTATTATTCTATTTTTTTGGAATAAACGAAATTCCAACCGTAATCGAGATCGCCGCCGTCGTAGCTTCGGAAGAAATTATCAGGAGCGCCGACAAAAAGACCAAGATTGAACGGTTGATTGCTCACTGCTATATTGTTGGGGCTTTGCTTTGTTTTGATTAACAATGCAACATTTAAAAAACGATGGAGCGATTCAGATAAAACATCAAAATTAGAAGATGAAGATATACACCAAGACAGGAGATAAAGGAACCACGGCCTTATTTGGAGGCACTCGGGTACCAAAACACCATATTCGTATAGAGAGTTATGGAACTGTTGACGAATTAAACTCCTATATAGGCCTTATACGAGACCAAGAAATTGATCCGCGATCCCATGAGATTTTAATTCACGTGCAGGACCGTCTATTTACCGTAGGAGCCATCTTGGCTACCGATCCAGAAAAAGCCATGTTAAAAAGCGGGAAAGAGCGCCTAAACATTCCTAAAGTGGATGAGGAGGACATTCAATTACTGGAGACAGAAATGGATAAAATGAATGATAGCCTCCCTCCCATGACACATTTTGTTTTACCCGGAGGACATACTACGGTGTCATATTGTCACATAGCGCGTTGTGTATGCCGTCGTGCGGAGCGCCTCGCTACTTTGTTACACGAGCAGGAACCCACTGACGAACGTGTTTTAATGTACCTCAACCGCCTTTCTGACTATCTCTTTGTACTGGCACGGAAATTGTCCCAAGACTTGCAAGCAAACGAAATAAAATGGGTTCCAAAGAAGTTATAGCCTAAAATTTGTTTCAATTGCAACACAATGACAATCAATTTGTTACAAACGTTCTTTAAAATAAAGTAGAAATAATCCTGAAATTCCTTGACTATTTCAGTTAAAAAATTATTTTTGCAAAAAATTAAAACTTAATTCTCTTATGTATTGGACATTAGAATTAGCATCTTACTTAAGTGATGCCCCCTGGCCTGCCACCAAGGACGAATTAATAGATTACGCTATTAGAACCGGAGCTCCTCTGGAAGTAGTAGAGAATCTTCAAGCTATTGAAGATGAAGGTGATTCTTACGATTCTATTGAAGAAATTTGGCCAGATTATCCTACAGATGACGACTATCTGTGGAATGAAGATGAGTATTAACAGTATTAGTACTACACAAGTAGTGCAAACACTATAAAGATTATCAAAAAAGTCTCAAGCAATTGGGACTTTTTTTTGGTTGTAAATGAGCCGTTAAAAACAAGCAAACTCCTTGTCTATATGGTTTTTTTAGCCTTTTTTTGTGGGGCTTACAACAGGAATGAAGAAACGACAGTACAGGTGTTGTATAGCAGCACTTCAATTATAAAAAATGACTAAGAAATGGGACTTTTAGACAGCGTATTAAAAGTATTTGTAGGAGATAAATCCAAAAAAGACATAGGTGACATTCAGCCGTTTGTTGACCAAATTAAAAAATTAGAAAGTAGTATCGCTAGTCTTTCTATCGATGAACTCCGAGCAAAAAGTGATGCCTTTAGAACCAAGATAAAAGAGGATCAGAAGGAAATTCAACAACAAATAAACGACCTTCAGGCGAACGCAGATACCGAACAAGATATTGACAAAAAAGAAGATATTTATAACGAGATCGACGCTTTAAAAGATGCTCGCTATGAGGTAGAAAAGAAAACGTTGGATGAAATCCTACCTGAAGCTTTTGCCGTAATGAAAGAAACGGCAAAACGCTTTAAAGAAAATACCACCCTTACTGTAAACGCATCCGTTCGTGATCGTGAACTTTCGGGAGAGAAAGATTATGTAACCTTAGAAGGGGATAAAGCCATTTGGAAAAACTCTTGGGATGCTGCAGGGAAAGAAGTGACTTGGGATATGGTCCATTATGACGTACAGCTTATAGGTGGAGTTGCCTTACATCAAGGAAAAGTTGCTGAGATGCATACGGGTGAGGGTAAGACCCTCGTAGCTACGCTACCTGTTTATCTTAATGCATTAGCTGGAAACGGGGTTCACCTAGTAACAGTAAACGACTACTTAGCAAAGCGTGATAGTGCTTGGATGGCTCCAGTTTTTGAATTCCACGGAATGACGGTCGATTGTATTGACAACCACCGCCCTAATAGCGAAGAGCGTCGTAACGCTTATAACTCAGATATCACTTACGGAACGAACAATGAATTTGGTTTCGATTACCTCCGTGATAATATGTCTAATGCTACGAAAGACTTAGTACAACGTCCTCACCACTACGCAATCGTTGATGAGGTAGATAGTGTATTAATTGATGATGCTCGTACCCCATTAATTATTTCTGGTCCAGTTCCACAGGGAGATCGCCATGAATTCAATGAATTAAAACCAAAAATTGCTGATATCGTTTCGGTTCAGAAAAAATACCTAACAGGAGTCTTAGCAGATGCTAAAAAATTAATTGCCGAAGGAGACCAGAAAGAAGGTGGATTCCAGCTTTTAAGAGTGTATCGAGGTATTCCAAAAAACAAGGCATTGATTAAGTTTTTATCTGAAGAAGGAGTAAAACAAATTCTACAGAAAACAGAAAACTTCTACATGCAAGACAACAACCGTGAGATGCCAAAGGTAGACGCGGAGTTGTACTATGTAATTGAAGAAAAAAATAACCAAATAGAACTTACCGATAAAGGGGTTAACTATTTATCTGGGGAAGACGACCCAGAATTTTTTGTAATGCCAGACATTGGTACCGAAATAGCCAAAATTGAGGACAAAGGATTAAGCACTGAGGAAGAAGCCGCTTTGAAAGAAGAGATGTTTCGTGATTTTGGAGTGAAAAGCGAGCGTATCCACACCATGAATCAGTTATTGAAAGCGTACTCTCTTTTCGAGAAAGACGATCAATACGTGGTTATGGACAA
This sequence comes from Bacteroidota bacterium, assembly GCA_022601215.1. Classification (GTDB taxonomy): domain Bacteria; phylum Bacteroidota; class Bacteroidia; order Flavobacteriales; family Flavobacteriaceae; genus Aureisphaera. Next base: position 8,589 of record JAHZIZ010000430.1, on the reverse strand, counting down.
CAAAGTAATGATTGTAGACGAGCAGACCGGACGTATTATGGATGGTCGCCGATACAGTGACGGATTGCACCAGGCGATTGAAGCTAAGGAAAATGTAAAGATTGAAGCCATGACGCAGACCTTTGCGACCATTACACTTCAAAATTACTTCCGTATGTACCGCAAACTTTCAGGTATGACGGGAACTGCGGTTACGGAAGCAGGTGAGTTATGGGAAATCTACCAATTAGATGTGGTTGAAATTCCTACAAATCGCCCAATTGCTCGTTTTGATCGTGAAGATAAAATTTATAAAACCAAACGTGAAAAGTACAATGCCGTTATTGAAGAGGTCACAGAACTATCTAGGGCAGGACGCCCAGTACTAATTGGTACAACCTCGGTAGAGATTAGTGAATTACTGTCGAGAATGTTAAGTATTCGCAACGTACCTCACAATGTATTGAATGCAAAACTTCACAAAAAGGAAGCCGATATCGTAGCCGAAGCTGGAGATGCTGGTATTGTGACTATTGCAACCAACATGGCAGGTCGTGGTACAGATATTAAGTTAAGTGATGCTGTAAAGGATGCAGGAGGATTAGCCATTGTAGGTACCGAACGTCATGACAGTCGTCGCGTTGATAGACAGCTACGTGGACGTAGTGGACGTCAAGGAGATCCAGGTAGCTCTCAATTCTACGTATCTCTAGAAGACAACCTAATGCGTTTGTTTGGTAGTGAACGTATCGCAAAGATGATGGACCGTATGGGCTTGAAAGAAGGAGAAGTGATTCAGCACTCCATGATTAGCAAGTCTATTGAGCGCGCTCAAAAGAAGGTGGAAGAAAATAACTTCGGAATTAGAAAGCGATTGCTTGAATATGATGATGTGATGAACGCCCAGCGTGAGGTAGTGTACAAACGACGCTATAATGCATTGTTTGGAGAACGTCTGCGTGTGGATATTGCCAATATGATTTTTGATACGGCCGAAGTAATTGCAGAGTCTAATAAGTTAGCAGACGACTTTAAAAACTTTGAATTCGAATTGATCCGTTACTTCTCTATGAGTTCTCCAATCACGGAAAGTGAACTGAAGAATGATAGCGTTCAAGATATCGCAGGAAAGATATACAAAGCAGCATACAGCCACTATCAAGATAAGATGGAACGGAATGCTGCGATGGCCTTCCCGGTTATCAAAAACGTGTTTGAAACACAAGGCGAGAAATTTAAAAGAATTTTAGTTCCATTTACAGATGGTGTAAAAACTTTGAATGTAGCAACCGATCTACAAGCGGCTTATGAGTCGGAAGGTAAACAACTGGTAACTGACTTCGAAAAGAACATTACCCTTGCCATTATCGATGACGCATGGAAAACTCATTTGCGTAAAATGGATGAATTAAAGCAGAGTGTACAATTAGCCGTTCACGAGCAAAAAGATCCTCTATTAATCTATAAGTTTGAAGCTTTTGAATTATTTAAGGCAATGATTCAAAAAGTAAACAAAGATGTGTTATCCTTCTTGTTTAAAGGAGAATTACCACAAGAGAATCAGCAACAAATTCAAGAAGCAAGAGAAGTACGTTCTAAGCAAAAGCTAAACGAACAAAAAGACGAGATTCCAAACTTGGATGAACGCTCAGCTCAAAATCAGGCTGCAGGTAATACGCAAGCAAAACAACAGCAGGTAGTAGAAACCATTGTTAGAGAACAACCAAAAATTGGTAGAAATGACAAGGTTACAATCAAACATGTTATGAGCGGTGAGACCAAGGAAGTAAAATACAAACAGGCAATTCCTTTAATTGCTAAAGGTGAATGGGTATTAACACAATAGTCCGTTACCTTAAGAATAAGATAAAAGCAATCTGGAAACAGGTTGCTTTTTTTGTGGCATTAAACGGAACGCAGTAATCTTTTTATCAATACGATCTGTCCTAAATGATAATGTGTATGTTCATTAATTCCTGCCAACTGTCGGTATAGATTACCATAGCCTCCACCTGCAAAATCTTCAAAAAGCTGTTCATCTGTGCGTTTTGACACCTCTAATGCAAAGATTTCAACTTCTTTCCATAAATTAGTAAGCAACTCATCCCACTCTTCACTAGAATTAATTGAAGGCGTATTAAAACTTAGTTCATCACTTCCTTCTAAAGGACCTCCTTGAAGCACTTTAAGTACTTGACTAATATAGTACCCCATATGCCAAGTAAGTGTCGTGATGCTATTAAATCCATTCGTCTGGATCGTAGCCTCCTGCCAAGAAACATCGGCTAGGGTGTCTTTGAGATTTACAGCGGTCCAATTACCCCCCAAAAATACCTCTTTACAGTGTTTAGCTAAATGTTCAGAGGTACGCATTAAGAGTATTGCTTATTGATCATTCGTTTTAAGAATGGCAGCTGCACTAAAAATAAGGCAAGACAACCAATACCATATAGCATGGTTTTAGAAATTTGGATTCCTTCAAAGGGATTTGAAATCTCAGAAACTTTAGGTCTCAAAATTGACTCAAGGGAGCTTGCTCCCGCCATAGGATAGAGGTATAACCACACCATACTAATCATAAAAATAGCAGCAATAAGCCACCATCCTTTATTAGAGACTAAAGGTTTATAAGTTATCGTTGCACTCGATTTAACTTCAATGGATTTCATAACGCTTTCTAAGAAGTCTACCGATGGTTTTTCCAAACCGGCTTCCTGAACCAATCCCTTTATTAAATCTTCCTCTTTTTTGTGCTGTGTATCCATAGCCATTATATATTTTGAGCAACTATATATCCTTGTAACAAGGTACATAATTTTTTTCTGCTTCGATAGAGTTTTACTTTTATGTTGTCTTCAGAAAGTTCAGTAACCTGCGCTATTTCCTTGACACTTTGTTCTTCAAAATAATACAGTGTAATAAGTGCCGCTTCAATTTCGGGCAATTGTTTGATACATTCCTGTATTTTTAAAGATCGCTCCTTTACTTCCAACTGTTGAAGTGCATTATCTAAATCGGTTGCGTCCGTTTCCGTAATCTCCTCAATTAACGGAGATGTTTGATATCTTTTATTCTTTCGCAATCGATCTAGAGCTTTCCTATATGCAATACTGTATAACCAACTACTAAATTTTGAATCCCCTCTAAAACTTTCTAAAGACTCAAATGCCTTTATAAATGTATCCTGCGCTACTTCCTCCGCCTCCTCCTTAACTTTTACCATTCTCACAACAATAGTAAAAATAAAGTCTTGGTACTTTTCCACCAATACTCCATAGGCTTGGGTATTCCCTGCCAAGGTTTGGTCTATTAAGTATTGGTCAGTGTTAGTGGTCATTTCATCTTTAAGACGCAAGTTCACGTCCATAGGTTACAAGGTTATTGAAAAAAAAATTGTTCCCTTCACAATACCGCTTCAAAAAATAAATTTTGAGAAAGTTGTAACCAAGACAAATAAAGCATCGTCATAGAGGCAAACAAATAATAATCAATTAAAAAATAGCAATTATGGAAAATCCAGAAATTATAATTATTCCCATAATATTTGGGGTTATCTTCGGAATCTTTTACTTATTTATTTCGGCACGAAACAAGGAACGTTTGGCGTTAATAGACAAAGGTGCCGACGCATCAATTTTCTACGGAAAAGACCGTAAAGTAACACCAATTTGGAAAGTAATCGTCATTAATCTAGCTACACTCATGATGGGGATTGGTTTAGGGATTTTTATTGCTGGCTTGCTAACCCATCTCGGCTTAGATGAAGATATTGCCGGTCCAGGTGCTGGATTCTTTATGGCCGGATTGGGTCTATTTACTGGATTCTACCTCACCAAAAAATTAAACAACGACGCCTAAAACTTTGTTATCTATACCTCAAAAGCCATTTTCAGCAACCACTCGAAATGGCTTTTTTATTTACCTTAATTATGAAAAAAAGAACGGCTATATCTATTCTAGAATGGGCATTACGCATCAATGTTTTTATAAAATTATTCATCTATGGAACTGGTAAAATAATGGGTGGGCAATTTTATTTAAAAGGAGAAATTCCTGAGGCAATTGGAAATATTTCATTAGCCGAAACTGGTAGCTATAACTTAGCATGGACCTTCTTTGGACATTCGCAGGGTTATATCTTCTTTATCGGTATTTCACAGCTTATAGGAGCTTCATTATTATTATTTAACAAAACTAAAATCATTGGAGGTGCGATACTTTTCCCAATTCTACTCAACATCATTGTCGTTGACTATTTCTTTGGAGTAGCAAGAGGAGCCTTATTTGGCGCGTGTTTCTATTTGGCTAGTCTGCTATTTATGATGTACTTAGAACGAGCTGCTATAGTACAAGCCTTTCAGAACTTATTAGTAAAAAAAGTATTCCAAGAAAAGAATACCAAACGTTGGATACGAATAATGTTTATTGCTATTATAGCAGCGGCCATTTTTGCACTTGAATACCTTGGTACTTCGTTTTTTGGATATGACGACATAAAATAATCACTTCAAAAAAAGCGCAAACGAGTCGGTTTGCGCTTTTTTTAAGACACCCAGCTATTAATTATAGGTTTTCTTCAAAGAATTCCAATTCTTATCGGCAATTTCTTGCAACTTGGCGTGATTATTTTCCATTTTCGACAAGAAACTTATTAGGATCCACTCTAAACTTAGCCCCTGCATAAGTTCCAAAAGCACAATAACCTCCGTACTGTGGTTTGTATTTAGATGGATTTTTATCAAAGTTCTTTTTTTGCTCTTCGGAAGTGAAATAATACACAACTTTTTCAATTTCCGATTTGAATTTCTTATCTCCTCTTTGCGCTAATCCAAGGTCTAAATAAGACACAGGGCTATAGCCGTTTAGAGCAATATTACTATTGTCTATATTATTCGCCATTTTGTCTTGTGCGATTAATGAGAAGCTAACTGTAAATAGTATTACTGTAATTATTGATTTTAAAGGTTTCATATTGTTTTTTTTAATTAGTATTTATTTCGGTCTTTTGCAAGCTTACTACGAGTAAGACTGCGGCACCGTTGATCCAATAATAATAGGCATCAAGCCCTCCAAAAGAGAAAACAAATGGAGCCAATATAAATACTATGGCAACAAGAGCATCTACCAACAGGTGAACTCGATAAGAAATGATAGGAATGATTCCTAATTGATGATCGGTTAAGACCGTTAATATCAAAGCCGCAATTCCCGTGAACACTGATAAGTACTTGGCTAAGGAGTCATCAGGTCCCAAACCTAAAAGAAAAGGAAGGGCTATAAGAGCTAGGGCCACAGGATAATCCAAAAAGGCATGGATTCTTTTGGTTATAAATTTCATAACAAACCTTGGTTACGCAGCGTTGAAATATTCTTCCTGAATTACCTGTCCTTTGTCATTCCATACTCTTCTAATAATCTCATGCCAATAGATTTTACTGCCATCTTTCATATCGAAATCGAATGTAAATTCTGAAGCAGAAACATTTCCCTCTACGATAGAATAATGATGTGTAATCCCATTTACTTTCGCAATAGCACTTGCAAAACCTTCCATTTTAGCAATCATTTCTGGCTTACCATTGGTACCGCCATCACCATAATCTGAAGTAGTTGCATTCTCTGCAAAAAATGTTTTTACAGCATCTACAATAGCGCCTTGACCTACTATTGTGTCCATTTTAAGTACTTGATCTTTAATATTCATCTTTTTATTTTTAGTGATTAATACACTGCAAAGATGCGCTAGAACCAAGATTAGTATGCTACAAAAAAGGCGCTATACATTGTACTTTTTAGAAATGAATTGAGTCGGACTAATTCCAGAATAGTGTTTAAAGAATCTTGAAAAATGATTTGCTTCTTCGAAGCCTAACCGATTGGATATTGTGGCTATACTCTCCCCTTCTATAAGCATCAGCTTGGCAGTGTTAATTAATTCTAGACGAATTAATTGCCCTAAAGAAACATTCATTTTAGATCTCACTTTCTTTGAGAGGGTCTTTATAGATAGGTTCATTTTATCTGCATAAAACTCTAAAGAGCGCTCCTGCGTATGATATTCCTGCAGTAGATAGACGATATCCTGACTAAACATATCCCTATTTTCAAAATCAAAATTGTCTCGAAATTGTTTCGGCGTAAGTCCCGTGGCATTCTTAAAGACACGACTAAAGTAAGCGTCGTCCTTAAACCCCAACTCATAAGAGATTTCTTGAATACTCTTCTCTGTGAAAGCAACCTCTTTTTTACTTTCTATCAGTCTTTTCTTACCCATCAAGTTTTTAATAGACAATCCAACTTTATCTTTAACTAAAGATTGAGCATTATAACCTCTGTCGTTAATCAAACTAACAATATCCTTACTCGTTAAACGATTAAAATATTCCTGATCAATGATCTCCTTAGTATCGAAAATGATTTGATATTCTTCTTTGTTGGCTTTAAATGGATTTTGCCAATACCATTGTTTGGAAGAAACATCAATAATAGTGGTTGCATTCTCTTCAATTAAAGATTTAGATAAAAATGCCTGACATTCTTCACATTCCATTAAGTTGATATAACCTAGAGATATTAAGTGTTTGAACAACACTCTCACCTCACTATGATAAAAAACATTATCATTGGAGAATTCTATACTCCGAACCACAAAATCACTGGATAAAAACTTAATGTACTGTCCTTTTTCAAGAAAAATAGCCTTCTCCTGCCAGTCGTAATAATTTTTAAAATCTACTTGTATACTGCCCTTTCCTGATAGAATATGGATAAGGGTATGCTTCTCAATGAAGTATACTTTATTAATATCGGGAGTAAATTTCTCTACGGTCAATGTTGAAGATTTAAATATCTCGACCCTAAAGTTACCAAAAAAAATAACCGATAGTATCGGTTAGCGTATGTCATAAGGAATATGAAGAAAGACCCACTAGGAGACCCAATAAGTTTGGGGTATACAAATATAAGTCTCCTTATTAGTTCTTGAGATTTACATTGCTATAAGAAGCATTAATCGTAACTGATTTTTGGGAATTTTTATTCTTATTAAAGCCACGTAGCACACTGCGACCAGTTGTCTTATTACTACTAGTAATTTCTAAAGAAGCTGGGCTGTCGAAACGAGAGCGTTTCCCATTGTAGTAAAAGGTAAAAGCTGAATCCGGGAGATTAACAGTGGCATCCGTATTTTCTAATACGATATCAACATTACGAAAGCCATCGCCAATGTCGTTGATAAACAAATTTCCAAAAGAACCCGATAAAAGGGCCTCATCACTTATCCTATTGATATTTACATTACTTGAGTTTGCTTGTAAATTAAGCGCCTTTACCTGATTAATTTTACAGTCATCAACATAATTAACATCTAAGGTCCCATCAAGCCATTGATTCACATAAACAGGAGCATAGGAGACATTGATGAGGGTCTCCCCTCCATCAATGCTCTTTGCTGTTAACGAACTATAATCAAGTGTTGCCTTTACATTATAGGCATCCGCCATTTTCACTTCTCCATGGCGTACATTGATCTCTGTTTTAGTTCCCTTCGGCATACGAATAATAATCGTTTTCTTGGCCTTAATAGATGCTTCTTCAAAAAGATTATCTTTATCGCCATTAACTATTATAGTTTTACTACCATCCTTATCTTTAAGTATTCTTCTTGAATAGTTACTATCGTCATCATCAAATTGTTCGGCCCACTTCTCCATATCCTCACCGAGTTGCTCTCCCCACTTTTCCATATCCTTGCCAAACTCTTCTCCCCACTTCTCCATACTCTCACCAAATTTCTCACCAAATTCCTCACCCCAGGCTTCCATACTCTTCCCAAATTCCTCTCCCCAATCTTCCATTTTCTTTTCAAATTCAGGTCCAAATTGCATTTCAAATTGTTCACCGAAATCCTCACCCCACTTTTCCATTACCTTTTCAATATCTTCTGCCCAAGCATCTACATCTCTCAACCAAGCATCTACTTCTCTTACACTAACAGATGTGTCATATTTTTTGTTTAATTTGTCTACATAACGTTGTCTGTTCTGGTCATACTCACCTCGATCGAAGGTATACTTCTTTTTGTGCTTCTCAACATAATAGCTGTATTCGTCTCCACTTTTTATGTTTGGGCGATAGCCATTAAAAGGCCAGGCTGGCAGTTTATCAAGGTTGGGGACATCAGGAACCACTACGTTCCAATCCATATCCTTCAAGCCTTCAAACAATGGCATTTCGCCCAAAGCCTTTAAAGCATCTAATTCTCCTAATTTCTCCAGACCTTCAAGTCGATCTAAGGCTTTTAAAGAGCTCATAGATTCTATCCCGTCCCAAAGACTTCCTTCGTTAGAGTTAACAACTACTTTTTTACTATTACCTAAAACTTCTAGTTTCCATTTATCAAAAACCAATTGCTTTTCTTTGGCTGAAAGTTGATCATCATCTATAAAGGCTTCCACCTCCACTTTGTCCTTATTCCATGTCTCGAAGACAACATTGGTATGCGAAGTATTCACACTAACTAGGGCGTTTTCTCCAACGGTAAAACTCTCTTTATAGGTACTCTGAGCATTTACCATGCTTATTAGAAACAGTGCTAAGACTGTCGTAAGC
>JAHZIZ010000429.1 GCA_022601215.1 Bacteroidota bacterium | reverse complement strand
TTATTAATATACATGGAGAAGGATTCCGACTTGTTGTTAAGGACGAAGTGGATCAGTAGCAAAAAGAATTAAGTGTAAAAGCATCCTTTTTGTCCTTAAGGCAGGAAGGGTGCTTTTGTTTTTATCAATGTTATTGCTTGTATAGGGGAATCAGCATAGTCAAACCAATATATGTCGGTATTTTTCCTGAACCATGTCCCTTGTCGCTTTGCAAATCTTCTTGTATTTTTTTTTATTTCTGAAATAGCCTCTGCCTCACTTATCACTCCATCAAAATATTGAAATAACTCTCTGTAACCAACGGTTTGTAAAGCATTCAGAGCTTTGTGCGGGTAGAGTTGTCGCGCTTCTTCTAAAAGACCTTCAGACATCATGATATCAACTCTGCGATTGATTCTATCATAGACAATATCTCTGTCTGCATTCAACCCAATATAGAGTACGTCGAAGTCCCGTGGTTGCTTGTCTCTATTTAAAAACGAGGAATACGGTGCTCCAGAACCTATACAAATTTCTAGGGCTCGTATGAGTCTATGATGATTTTCTATATCTACTTTTGCAAAATAAGTAGGGTCCAATTCTTTAAGCTCTTTTTGAAGAGCAAGCAATCCTTCTGTTTCATAGCGCTTGTTTAAAGCAATTCTAATGGCGGGGTCTACTTCAGGAAAATAATCGAGACCACGGGTCACGGCATCAACATATAGACCAGATCCACCTACCATGACGACTATAGGATTCTTTTTAAAAACATTAGTAAGTAATGAAATGGCTTCTTTTTCGAAATCACCAACACTATAATCCTGATGGATACTCCTGTTTTGAATAAAATGATGAGGCGCCGCAGCAAGTTCTTCTTCTGAAGGAACAGCAGTGCCTATTCTCATCTCTTTATAGAATTGTCTCGAGTCTGCCGAAATAATTTCAGCATCAAAGGCGTTGGCTATTTTGATAGATAATGAGGTCTTGCCTATTGCAGTGGGACCCACAATACATACTAAAAGCGGTTTGGGCTGCATTAGTTAAGGGGTTCTGGATTGAGTTCTTCTCCGCAGCTGTGACAATACTTTGCATTGTCTTTGTGTTTAGATTCGTTACAGTTAGTACAACTTTGTGTATTGATGTCAATGGCATCTCGAGCAAATTCTGCAGTAACAATACCTGTTGGTACCGCAATAATTCCATACCCCATAATCATAATAATACTAGCGATAAACTGTCCGAGTGGTGTAGCTGGCGATATATCTCCATACCCAACGGTGGTTAAGGTAACAATACACCAATATACACTGTGCGGAATACTATTAAACCCATTTTCTTCACCTTCTACTAAATACATTATGGTTCCAGCAATAATAGAGATAATAAGTACCGCAAATAAGAAGACAAAGATCTTTGGTCGGCTATGTAACAAAGCTCTTTTCAGTTTATTAGAAGCTCCAATGTAACGAGTGACTTTTAAAATTCTAAAGACTCTTAGAAGTCGTAATGCTCGTACCGTGAGTAAATAGCTACTTCCTGCGAGGAAAAAAGAAATATAGAGCGGAATGGTCGACAGTAAGTCGATGATACCATAAAAGCTAAAGATGTATTTAAATGGTTTTTTGACGGTAAGGATACGGGCGATATACTCCAAACTAAAGAAAATGGTAATGATCCATTCGCCAATGTAAAGCTGTTCATGATAGCGAGCATCTATGCGAGGAACGCTTTCCAACATTACAAAAACTACACTCAGAAGTATAAGGATAAGTAGGATCAAATCAAACCCTTTACCTGCGGGCGTATCGGCCTCATAGATAATGTCGTGTAATCTCTTTCGCCACTTAGATAGGATGCTCATTCTTGTTTGTTAAAGTGCTAAAGTTAAGTAAGATTATTTATATGGCAGTTTCCTTGGGTAGCGGTACGATTTTAAATACCCTTTTTCGCCTTAGATAACCCTGAATAATATGCTGGGCATCTCTGTTATTTTGCATTGGAGTAATAATAGATTTAAGGACTTCTGTGTTATTTATTTGAAAGTTTAAATTATAGAAACCATATCCCTTGTATTGCCCATTCTCAATTAATATTACCGATCTTTCATCTACTTCTCGTCCTCGATCAATGATGAGTTGATGTTTGTTTTCATAACTGTGATCATTTAAAAAACTATCTACCTTTTTGTTATAGGTTTCTACGTCTTCTTCCAGAAGACAGGCCCCATCACATTCTTTGATAGAGTAAGAGAAACAACTGCTTTCTGAGGTGTGCAAACCCGTTAACTTTTGACACAGTCCATGTTGTTCCGTAATTTTAAACAGGGCCGACTTAGCTTGTTGGTAATTGGTAAAGGTAGTAATGGCTTTTTTTCGACCATCGGCTTTCTCTACCTTTAAATTAATATAACCATGTTCATCAGTAAATGAAGATAGTTGGTAATTATATAAGGTTTTTCGTAATGCCCTATTAAATATGGGCTTATTACGCTTTATCTCTTCACTTTCTTTGAGCAATGCTATTAGTTCACTCCCAGTTGGTTCATAGGTAATAGAGGTTACTTCAAGTTGAATTTTTTTAGATTTACGCTTATCACTTGTAAAATGTTGCGTTAGTCGTTTTTTGATATTCTTACTTTTCCCAATATAAATAATGGTGCCATCTTTGCGGTGCATATAATAAACACCTGTACTTGTGGGAGCGTTTTTAATGAAGTCGAGTAGCTTTGGCTCTAGATGTTTTTTCGGATCGGTTCGTACACTGTTTGTAATAATCTCTTTTTCAATATCTTTATTGAGTAAAAGTTTGAAGAGTTCAACAGTGGCTTTTGCATCTCCCTGTGCTCGATGTCTATCACTAATTGGAATTCCTAGAGAACGTACGAGTTTACCAAGACTATAGGACGGCATGTCCGGAATTAGTTTTTGAGCCAATTCCACCGTACATAAAGTTTCCTTTTCAAAACTATAACCGAGTCGATCAAATTCGGTCGTTAAGATTCTATTGTCAAATTGAGCGTTATGCGCAACGAGGATACAATCTTCGGTAATTTCTATAATTCTTTTTGCAACCTCATAGAATTTCGGAGCATTTCGGAGCATTTCATTATTGATTCCGGTTAGATTAACAACGAAAGGCTGAATGCTTCGTTCTGGGTTAACTAAACTCGAAAACTGATCCACCACGGTCTGCCCATCAAATTTGTAGATTGCAATTTCAGTAATACCTTCTTCGTTGTATTTCCCGCCTGTCGTTTCAATATCTAAAATTGCGTACACGTATGCTTTTTCTGTTTTATTATGGGGTATATCGGATAGGTAAGTTACGAATAATTACGCGCACCAAAAATGGCGCTACCGACGCGAATGTGGGTGGCGCCCAATTGCACGGCTGCCTCGAAATCGGAGCTCATGCCCATTGAAAGACCGGTGACGCCAACCTCGTTTGCCAGCTTGCCAAGAAACGCGAAATGCACCGCCGGTTCTTCCTCGACCGGGGGAATACACATCAAGCCGGTGATCTCCAGACCAAGATCGTCCCGGCACATGGCAACAAAGTTGTGCACATCTCTTGGAAAAACACCGGCCTTTTGCGGTTCCTCACCGGTGTTGACCTGCACGAACAACTGAAGCTGCCGGTTCTGTGGAGTCGACGCGAACCTCATCGCTTCTGCGCACCCTGTTTGGGACGCCGACATTCCTCATGCCGAGGATTGGGTGGTGGTGACATCGATTCGAAGTTGCCGACCACCTGCCCAACCTACAGAGATCGTTCCGGTGGAGGAGGGAGTGCCTGCACTACATAGTCGTAGATACGACGTTTGACCCGAAGCTCGTTCAGCGCCCATCCGAGATCGGCGATAAC
>JAHZIZ010000428.1 GCA_022601215.1 Bacteroidota bacterium | reverse complement strand
TATTATTCATCCCTTTTTGGCAAAAAATGGAAAGACTATTGACGATGTAAATCACCTTATTTTTCATCCTGGAGGGAAGAAAATAGTCCAAACAGTGGAAAAACTCTTCGGAAGTTTAGGAAAGAACATTGACGATACCAAAGAAGTGCTTAACTTGTATGGGAATATGAGTAGCGCCACTGTTCTTTACGTCTTAGAGCGTTTTTTGGATCGAGACATTCCGGAAGGAGAGTTAGGGTTGTTATTAAGTTTTGGACCTGGGTTTTCGGCCCAACGAATACTAATAGAATTTTAATGAAATTAACAAACACATATGCCCTTGTTCTTGGAGGTAGTTCGGGTTTGGGATTGGCAACTGCCAAGAAGCTTGCGGCGCGCGGGTATCATCTATGTATCGTTCATAGGGATAGAAAAAGTGAGATGGTAAATTTCAATTTAGAAATAGAAAAGCTCCAACAAAACGGAACGATTGTTTTAACGTTTAATAAAGATGCTACGAAACAAGAGACGATTTCGGAGGTGATTAATGCGTTGTCCAAACAAAGTATTGCAGTGCTAGTGCATAGTATTGCGAAAGGAACTGTAAAACCCTTAAAAGGAATGACTAAGGAGGATTTTGCCATTACTATTCAGGCAATGGGGTATAGTTGGTGGCAATGGGCTCAAGCTTTAATTGAAAATGAACGGTTTATACAAGGAGCAAGAAATATCGCTTTTACTAGCGAAGGTAATAGTAAAGTATGGGAAGGATATGGAGCTGTGAGCGCTGCAAAAGTAACATTGGAGGCATTAATGCGACAAATGGCTGTAGCGTATGCTTCACATAGTATAACGACAAATTGTGTGCAGGCGGGAGTGACTCAGACCAAATCATTTAACATGATTCCCAATAGTGAGCAACTGGCTCATATAGCGAAAAAACGCAATCCATTTGGAAAGTTGACTACGCCAGAAGATGTAGCCAATGTCGTTTCGCTGTTGTGTAGTGAAGAAGCTGCTTGGATTAACGGAATGGTATTAAAAGCAGATGGTGGTGAGAGCTTACGATAACATCATACAACAATTACCCTATACGGATCCCTTTCTTTTTGTGGATGGTTTGAAGGATGTTTCTGATGAAGGTGTCACGGGTTATTATACTTTCAAAAAGAATGAATATTTCTATCGAGGTCATTTCAAGAACAATCCTGTTACTCCAGGCGTCATTTTAACTGAATGCATGGCACAAATTGGGGTAGTATGTTTAGGTATTTATCTTATAGATGGTCTTTCAGAAAAAGATAAAATTGCGCTCACAGAGAATCAAATTCAATTTTTAAAACCCGTTCTCCCAGGGGAGAAGATGATCGTGATTTCAAAGAAGGAATACTTCCGTTTTGGAAAGTTGAAATGCCTCGTGAAGATGGTTAATGAAAAGAAAGAAGTAGTGTGTAAAGGAAGCATTAGTGGTGTATTATTTAAACTCAAAGAATGAAGCAACGTGTGGTTATAACTGGATTAGGCATAGTATCTCCCAATGGAGTAGGCTTGCCTAATTTTTTAGCGGCTATTCGGCAAGGCAGGTCAGGAATTTCGCATTTTCCTGAGTTAGCCGATTTAAATTTTTCTTGTCAGATAGGTGCGAAACCAGTTATTTCCGAAGCTCAAAAAAGACATTATTTTACAGAATTGGAGCTCCGAAATTTCAATAGTGACGGAATTTTATATGGTGTAATGGCAGGTATGGATGCCATGAAGGACGCTGGCCTTCGTCCTGCCGAGAAGGATGAGGAACCGCTATGGGATTTAGGAGTTGTTTTTGGTACAGGAACTAGTGGCGTCGATAAATTTCGAGAAGCCATTTATAAATTGGATGAAGGAAAGGTACGCCGATTAGGAAGTACAACAGTGGTACAGACCATGGCGAGTGGTGTAAGTGCTTATTTGGCAGGAAAAATTGGAGCCGGTAATAAGGTGACAACAAATTCTTCTGCCTGTGCAACGGGAACGGAAGCTGTTATCATGGGATATGAGCATATTGCCGCAGGGAAAGCCAAACAGATGCTTTGCGGTAGTTGTAGCGATGCGAGTCCCTATGTTTGGGGTGGTTTTGATGCCATGAAAGTCACAACCTTCAAGTACAATGACATGCCACAACAGGGGTCTAGGCCCATGAGCGCAACAGCAAGTGGTTTTGTGCCTGGAGGAGGGGCAGGAGCGATTGTGCTTGAATCTTTGGAAAGTGCCGAGGCGAGAGGAGCCAAAATTTATGGAGAAGTATTGAGTGGGCATGTTAACAATGGCGGGCAGCGTCAGGGGGGTAGTATGACCGCGCCAAATAGTGTTGCGGTGCAACGATGTATACGACGGGCGATAGAGGCGGCAGGTGTCTCGGCATCCGATATTGATTACATCAATGGGCATCTTACAGCAACGAGTAAAGATCCTGTTGAAATAGAGAATTGGTGTGAAGCGTTAGGTAGAGAAGGAGATAATTTTCCCTATGTCAATTCGCTTAAATCCATGATAGGTCATGGTTTAGCGGCAAGTGGAAGTATGGAGATTGTGGCGACAGTACTTCAAATGCATCATAACTTTGTGTTTCCTGCTACTAACTGTGATGATGTTCACCCTGAAATTGCGCAACGAATTGGAGCAGAAAGCATTCCAAAACAATTAATAGAAACACCTGTAAAAACTGTGGTAAAAGCCAGTTTTGGTTTTGGAGATGTCAACGCGTGTATTATCTTTAGAAAAATTTAATTGCATGACCAACGAAGAGATCTACGCGAAGTTAATTCCAATTGTTTCAGCCTATTTGCCTGAAGATGTTTCACCAGATGCTATTGAACCTGACAGTGACCTCACGAGAGAGTTGAATATAAATTCGGCTCACCTGGTAGATGTTGTACTCGATGTTGAAGACGCCTTCGATGTTGAATTCGCCAATGAGGATATGGAATCCTTGCGTACGCTCAGCGATGCTGTTGGAATTATTCAGAAAAAGATAGCGTAGTTCTATGTTCAACACTGACCTCCCGCACATTGAACCCAAAATACTTGCCGTCAAGCTAACTG
>JAHZIZ010000427.1 GCA_022601215.1 Bacteroidota bacterium | reverse complement strand
TCTTTCGGAATCTATCCCATCCTTGAAGCAATTAAAGCTGACGTTGAAATTGATAAGGTGTATATACAAAAGGGGATTCAAAACAAGACCATTGACGAGATTGTTTCTAAATTGGAACAACTCCATACTTCTATCAACTACGTGCCCGTAGAAAAGTTAGAAAAACTTACCCGATCGAATCATCAAGGAATTGCTGCTTTTTCCTCCCCTATTAAATTCACAACGTTGGACGAGGTTGTGGAAACTGCGCTACAATCCGATAAAGCCCCACTATTCCTAATTTTAGATCAAATAAGTGACGTACGAAACTTTGGTGCTATTATTAGAACCGCAGAATGTACTAAGGTAGACGCTATCATCATTCAAAAGAAAGGGGGAGCCCCAGTAAGCGGTGATACCGTAAAAACATCTGCCGGAGCCATCTTTAAGACCCCAATTTGCAAAGTAGACCATATTAAGGACGCTATTTTCTATTTACAAGGCTCCGATGTAAAAGTATTGGCCGCAACAGAAAAAACGGATAACAGCCTATTTAAAACGTCTCTGGAAGGACCTATTGCGATTGTAATGGGATCTGAAGGGAAAGGTGTTTCTAAGTCGGTACTTCAATTAGTCGATGAAAAGATTGCACTTCCCCTCTTAGGAGAAATTAACTCTCTCAACGTATCCGTTGCCTGTGGAGCCATCCTTTACGAAGCAATTAGACAGAGGAGTTAATTCGTCTTATTGTGTATCTTCTTTGTTATCCCTATAGGTATAGTGGATACTAATATTTCTTTTTTCATTGCTCTCAACTTCCACCTCCGCTTCAGGTGGTATTTCTATAAAATTACCATCTGCATCAAACTGACGTAAGAAAGCATCTTCTTCAGGGTTAAAGTCTTCTCGTTCCCAGTCGTACTTCTTGTTTTCAACAGGATTTTTTCTAAAAATCAAAGCCAGAGCAATTCCTACAATAAAGCCAGACAAATGACCTTCCCAAGAAATCTTAGGATCTATCGGAAATAAGTACCATAGCATTCCACCATATAGAAAGACTACGATTAAAGACAGGGCAGTCAATTGAAATTGCCTAGAAAATATGCCCTTAAAAAATAAAAACGCTGCCAACATATAGACGACACCACTTGCTCCAATATGAAGAGCTGGTCTTCCCATTATCCAGGTTAAAACACCTGTACATATTAACCCAAAGAGCATAACCCTCCAGCGCACGCTGCGATAGAAATAGAAAAGAGTACTACTTAAAACAAACATTGGGATCGAATTATTAAATAAATGTTTTAAGTCACCATGTATGAAGGGACCAAAGAAAATTCCACGTAATCCTTCCAGTCTTTGTGGAAAAATCCCATAGCGCTTAAAGCTAAAATCAAAACGGATTTCGATCCAAAATGCAACCCACAAAAGGAGGACAAAGAACAATGGATATAGTATCACATCATTAGAGTAGTATAATGGTTTTCTTTGGTTCATGCGTCCATAAAATCAAAAATTAATCCCAAAGGACAAGTTATGATAAATTGTCAGGCAAAGAAATAGTGTTTATTGTAAATTTGCTCTATGAGTACCCCATTAGCAGAACGTATACGGCCCCATTCGCTTCAGGAATATGTAAGTCAGCAGCACCTTATTGGTCCCAATGGTGCCTTATCGTCACAAATAGCATCAGGTGTTATATCATCCATGATTTTTTGGGGACCTCCTGGAACTGGCAAGACTACTTTGGCGAATATTATTGCCAAGGACTCCGATCGACCTTTCTACACTTTAAGTGCTATTGATAGCGGAGTTGCCGCGGTAAGAGAAGTCATAGAAAAAGCAAAAAAAAGTGATGATCTATTTTCAACAAAAAACCCTATCCTCTTTATTGATGAGATACATCGCTTTAGCAAATCTCAACAAGATTCTCTTCTGGGTGCCGTTGAAAAAGGTTGGATTACTCTCATAGGAGCAACTACCGAAAATCCAAGTTTTGAGGTCATCCCTGCCCTTTTATCTCGATGTCAAGTATATGTATTAAAAGCATTTGGAAAAGATGACTTAGAAATTCTCTTGGAAAGAGCCATTAAAACAGACAGCATTCTTGCGAAGAAAGAAATCGCACTGAAAGAAACGGAAGCACTGCTTAGACTTTCCGGAGGCGATGCTAGAAAATTGTTGAACATGTTAGAATTAGTGGTGCTCTCCGAAAACACTAACAAGGTGGAAGTTACCAATGAAATGGTAAGTGCAAAGATTCAGAAAAACACTGTATTATATGATAAAACAGGAGAGCAACACTACGATATAGTTTCGGCTTTCATCAAGTCTATTAGAGGCAGTGATCCCAATGCTGCAGTATATTGGCTAGCCAGAATGATTGAAGGAGGTGAGGACGTTAAGTTCATAGCCAGACGTCTTGTTATAGCTGCTTCAGAAGATATAGGAATGGCTAATCCAACAGCGCTTGTTCTAGCAAATACTACCTTCCAGGCGGTAACCACCATAGGATATCCTGAAGCGAGAATTATTTTGAGTCAATGTGCGGTTTACTTAGCTACCTCCCCTAAAAGCAATAGCTCATATAAAGCCATTAAGGAAGCGCAACAACTAGTGAGACAGACCGGAGACTTATCGGTTCCATTGTCCATTAGAAATGCCCCAACCAAACTAATGAAAGAATTGGGTTACGGAGCTTCTTATCAATACGCCCATGACTTCGAGGGTAATTTTGTTCCACATGAATTTCTCCCAGAAGAAATTACTGGCACTTCTTTTTACGATCCCGGCAAGAATCCAAGAGAAGAAAACTTAAAAAAATATTTGGCAAGTCTATGGAAGGACAAGTACAATTATTAACGCTGTAATTGAAATTTCAATTGCTGAAACCCAGTTTCAATAATGAGATTCTTATCTACATCAAATAAGGCATTAAATTGGTTCCCAGAGATGTCAGTGAACACCATATTACCATTTTCTGAAGTCACCATATTCCCCTTAAGCACAAGTGTTTCATCCTTCTTCTCAAAAAGTTTATGATTAGCACCTTCAGTTTTGAGTATGAAGAAAACACCATTGTTCATATACATATTATCCTCATTATCAATAGCCGAAACGGGAATTATTTCTTCGGAAATCGGAACCTGAGTGTTTGTTTCCAAAGGAGTACTTGCAACTACTTTTTCTGTCTTGGGTGTGTTTGAAGAATGCTGAGAAATCCCTAGAGTATTAATATCCTTTTGCTGTACACCCATCACAATAATTCCATCAAACGCGGCTCGTAGTGCCTGTTGGTAAGCCTTTCCATATTCTTTTAGTTTACTTTTACCTTCTGATGAACGATATACTTCATTCCCCTCACAGTCTTTTAAAACAAAAGTTAGTTTGGTCCAAATAAACCCTGAATCTCGTTCCAAATCAGCCCACAAACCATCACAGCGACTCACTTCTGGCAATTCGTTGTTAAAAAAAGCATGAAAACCGTATTTATTGAATAAAAACTTTGTCAACGAGTTTAATTGGTACTGATCATTTTCGAACTGAAATTCATATTTATCCGGCACCACTACAAAACTGTAATCGCTCAAATCACTCTGTGCAGTAGCGTTAAAAAGAAAAGAAACTGAAAACGCTAAAGCCCATATATATTTAATCATTCTTCGTCAATTTTTATATTGAAACCTAGCTGCAAAGATACACTTTTTGCTTTGGCCAAATTTCCATAACTAAGGATATTATCTGCTGCAAAATAAAAGATGAATTTACCTAAATCTACAACAGCGCCAATACCAACATTCGAAAAAGAGTAAGAATCTACCGTGTAGGTTGCCTTAGCAGAGAGGAAATCCCACAACCTTCGATAATAGAAGAAAGTTCCTGCCATTTGTGGTCCTTTAGGTCTAAAAATACTGTAGTACTGCAATCCCACAGCCTGTGTACGTTCAATTTGTCCCTTATGTAAACAATCACATTCCTGACCTCCGACGAACTTCCCAAAACTGTAGGTCGCTCCAGCATTTAACTTTAATGGACGCATCTCGGTATATCCCGAAGTAATTGTATCCACAGGAATTTCTCTTTCTAACTCATCTTCTAAGTCGTCATAATACGGAAACGTACCTTCTCCAGCGTTAAGTGGTGGGAAAATTAACTCGATTCCATCTAATGTATAATCTCCTTGAGCTCTGAAACTCTCTACATTTTTGTTGTGAAATATAGCCCCTACATCTAGCACGCTAGCACTAGCTGTAATTCTATCTGTCACTTCATAGGTCGCTCCCATATCTAATCCTACCCCTAGATTGCCTCCTAAAAAAGCCCTTCCTACTACTTCACTTGATGTGGGACTGTTTGTAAGTCCAGAAGTTCTCAATAGAAAATCCGCCCCTTCAATATTGTGTTCATAAATGTTTTCACTATTCTCGTCTCCCAATTCCGTTACAAACGTTCCTTTATTGTCTGTACTACTCGCACTAAATATACTTGAGTACACTTTCGCTCGAACTCCAGCAGTAAGACGTTTTCCTATTTTTTTATTAACTCCGAAATGATATACGGTTAATAAGTCTGCCGTAGCGCTTACTTGTCCTAAGTCAAATCGATATCCAATATAATCGGCATTTCCTTCCCAAGCCAGAATTGCAAGATCTCGTGGGAAATAACTAATGAAGTCTAATTCCTGATACACACCGCCAGAGTAATAAATTTCATTATTACCACGCCAACCAAAGGAAATAAGTTCTAATTGTTGGGTAGCTGTAAAAAAGTCCTTTTCAGACATTTCAAATATTTTCTCTTGAATACGGGTATTAATATCCACTGTGCTTTCTCCAAATATATCGTACACGCTAACCCCGGATGCTCCTCCATTAACATGTATTTGCGACAACAAGGGTATACCGAAATGGGCTTTTTGCCCAGCTGGCATCTTACCTCCAGGGTTGGTCAGTAATGCCTGAGGCACTTCTTCTAAACCATAGAGGACTTGCTTATTTTGTGCCATAGCAACCGATAGCCCAAAGGCTATAAAAAAGAGGGTGATTACTTTCATAGTATTAGTCTCTTTCCTTAATTTCTAGATAATAAGTAGTTTTAGACTGTAGGTTGAGATTGCCTTCTAGTGATGCATCTGCAGAAGGTATATCCACCGAAATCACTACTCTATTGGCACCTGTTAGTTGCAGGACTTCCTCTCCTTCTACCACTTCTATAAAATCAGGTGGAGTGGATGGGTTAGTCATTGTTCCAGCTGGAACAACAGTTGCCGTTGCGTACGTTTCTTCTCCTTCTTCGCTAATAAATTGGAAATTAACGGCAAACTCTCTAGGAATGGTATTATTGAAACGAAATAAAAAATCAGCTCTCAATAAACTTTCTTGAATCTCTGTATCATCTAAAAACCGAATTTCAGTCGTATCGACTAATCTAAGTCTGGCAGTATTTGTGACCTCATCGAAAAACTCATTGGCAGCTACATCAAAGTGAATTAAATCTAATTCTACAACGGGAGTTAGGGTCACGTTCTCAGCCTGATCAAAATCTGTATCCTTTATACAAGAAAACAAAAGCAATCCGACAAAGACACCAAGGGCAGGTATCAGTAGGTTCTTTTTCATTAAGTGGGGGTTTACATAAGTAACGCAAATATAAACGGAAATAGTATAGTTACAAATGTTTTTTAATATCCCCAATAGCATCAACCACCTTATAATGAGCAGGTAAGGTTTCATTTCGGTAATTAAAAAAAAGCGTATCCATACCCACACCTTCGGCACCCACAATATCTGCTTCGAAGGTATCTCCTACCATCATACTAATATCTGGTGTAGCTTTAGCCTTTGAAAGGGCTCG
>JAHZIZ010000426.1 GCA_022601215.1 Bacteroidota bacterium | reverse complement strand
TACCTAACTTGGTATCACGAACTTCAAGCGAATATTCATCAATGTGGATGGATGTGAAGATATCTTCACGAACCACTTTTTCTGAAATTACAATCGCATCCTCAAAGTTGTATCCTTTCCAAGGCATAAAAGCCACTTTCATATTACGTCCAAGTGCAAGCTCTCCCTTTTCGGTAGCATATCCTTGACATAATACTTGTCCTTTCTTCACTCGATCACCTTTCTTGACGATAGGCTTTAAGTTGATCGAAGTTCCTTGGTTCGTTTTTCTAAACTTAATGAGATTGTAGGTCTTATGATCCTCATCAAAACTCACCATACGCTCATCTTCTGTACGGTCGTATTTGATCGTAATCTCATCTGCATCTACATACTCTACAACTCCATCTCCTTCTGCATTAATTAATACACGGGAGTCACTAGCCACTTGACGTTCAAGACCTGTTCCTACAATAGGAGAATCTACACGTAATAATGGTACTGCCTGGCGCATCATGTTAGATCCCATCAGAGCACGGTTGGCATCATCATGTTCCAAGAATGGAATCAACGAAGCCGAAATAGACGAAATCTGATTAGGAGCAACATCCGTATAGTGCACCTGTTTAGGGTCTACCACTGGGAAATCACCTTCCATACGAGCAATTACACGATCAGAATCTATCGTTCCATCTTTTTTCAACGGAATGTTAGCTTGCGCAATTAACTTTTCTTCTTCCTCTTCAGCAGAAAGATAAGTAGGCTCATTCTTTAAATCGATCTGACCGTTTTCTACCTTCCTATAAGGAGTTTCAATAAATCCTAAGTTGTTTACTTTGGCATATACTGAAAGTGAAGAAATCAAACCAATATTTGGTCCTTCAGGAGTTTCAATAGGACAAAGTCTTCCGTAGTGTGTATAGTGAACATCACGAACCTCAAAACCTGCTCGCTCTCTTGACAAACCTCCAGGCCCCAATGCAGATAAACGACGCTTGTGCGTAATTTCTGCCAATGGGTTGGTCTGGTCCATAAACTGCGACAATTGATTGGTTCCAAAGAACGAATTAATCACAGAAGATAAGGTCTTAGCGTTAATCAAATCAATAGGTGTAAACACCTCATTATCACGAACGTTCATACGCTCTCTTATGGTTCGAGCCATACGGGCTAATCCAACGCCAAACTGAGAAGATAATTGCTCCCCTACAGTACGTACACGACGATTCGATAGGTGATCAATATCATCAATCTCTGCCTTAGAGTTAATTAACTCGATCAAGTATTTTACAATTGTAATGATATCTTCTTTGGTCAAGACTTGCTTGTCCATTTCAATATCCAATTGTAATTTTTTATTCATACGGTAACGTCCAACCTCACCCAAGTTGTATCTCTGATCTGAGAAGAATAACTTGTTGATGATTCCACGGGCAGTTTCCTCATCTGGCGGTTCAGCGTTACGTAATTGTCTATAGATATGCTCTACCGCTTCTTTTTCAGAGTTGGTAGGATCTTTTTGCAGTGTATTATGGATAATAGCATAATCCGCTAATTGATTATCCTCTTTATGCAATAAGATAGTTTTAGATCCTGAATCGATAATCTCATCAATGTGCTCTTTCTCTAACACAGTATCACGATCCAAAATGATTTCGTTACGCTCAATTGATACTACTTCTCCAGTATCTTCATCAACGAAATCCTCATGCCAAGTTTTTAACACACGGGCAGCCAACTTAC
Organism: Bacteroidota bacterium; assembly: GCA_022601215.1. GTDB lineage: Bacteria > Bacteroidota > Bacteroidia > Flavobacteriales > Flavobacteriaceae > Aureisphaera. Next base: position 2,499 of record JAHZIZ010000426.1, on the reverse strand, counting down.
GACCTAAATATTTCTTAAGTCCAGTTTTTGACGCCTTCACTTCCTCGGCTAGGTCGAAGATTTCAAGGATATCCTTATCTCTTTCAAAACCAATAGCACGGAATAATGTGGTAACAGGTAATTTTTTCTTTCTATCGATATATGCGTACATAACGCTATTAATATCGGTAGCAAATTCAATCCATGATCCTTTGAAAGGAATTACACGAGCCGAATATAACTTGGTTCCATTGGCGTGGAACGATTGTCCAAAGAACACACCAGGTGAACGGTGTAATTGAGACACCACAACACGCTCTGCCCCATTGATACAGAAAGTACCTGATGGAGTCATATACGGGATGGTTCCTAAATATACGTCCTGTACGATGGTCTCGAAATCTTCGTGTTCATCGTCAGTACAATATAATTTTAAACGTGCTTTTAATGGCACACTGTACGTAAGTCCTCTTTCAATACACTCTTGAATCGAGTATCTTGGTGGATCTACGAAGTAGTCTAAAAATTCTAAAACGAATTGGTTGCGTGTGTCTGTAATAGGGAAGTTCTCCAAGAACGTTCTGTAAAGTCCTTCTTGGCCTCTTTCTTCTGATTTGGTTTCCAACTGGAAAAAATCCTGGAAGGATTTTACTTGGATATCCAAAAAGTCCGGATAATCCGGCTTGTTTTGTACAGAGGAAAAATTCAATCTTTCAGTTTGCGTTGCTGACATCTATGGACGGAATTTTAATTAAATAAACAGTGATTGCGTATACTCAAAAAATGGTAACCTTTATATACGCAAAATGGTTTAGGTCTTTCCGAACGATTCGGAAGACCTAAACCTTTAAGGTTTGGATTAGAGGAGCTTACTTAAGCTCAACCTCTGCACCAGCTTCTTCTAACTGAGCTTTTAATGCTTCAGCTTCGTCTTTAGCAACACCTTCTTTAATTGGAGATGGAGCGTTGTCAACTAATTCCTTAGCGTCTTTAAGACCTGCACCAGTTAATTCTTTAACTAGTTTTACAACTGCAAGTTTAGAACCTCCAGCTGCCTTAAGGATTACGTCAAACTCAGACTTTTCTTCAGCGGCGTCTCCACCACCAGCACCACCACCAGCGGCAACAGCTACAGCTGCAGCAGCAGGCTCGATACCATACTCATCTTTTAATATAGTAGCTAACTCATTAACTTCTTTTACCGTTAAGTTAACTAATTGTTCTGCGAAATCTTTTAAATCTGCCATTTTCTATCGTTTTAAAATAATTTTAATTTATGTAATTTAATTAGTGCAATATGCAATGTTGTTATCCCTCTTTTTCTGAAAGAGTTTTAACGATACCTGAAAGCGTGCTTCCTCCACTCTTAAGTGCAGAAACAACATTCTTCGCAGGCGATTGAAGTAATCCAATGATTTCTCCAATAAGCTCTTCTCTAGATTTAATGTCTACTAGTGCATCTAGTTGATCATCTCCTACATAGACAGCTTCTTCTATAAATGCTCCCTTTAGTAATGGCTTTTCAGATTTTTTTCTGAATTCCTTAATTACTTTAGCTGGTGCATTACCAGTTTCTGAAACCATTAACGAAGTGTTCCCTTTTAAAACATCGGCCAATTCACCGAAATCTTTATCTGAACTCTCCATGGCTTTAGCCAACAAGGTGTTCTTTACTACATTCAATTTTACTCCCGCTTTAAAACAAGCACGACGTAAGTTTGAAGTAGCTCCTGCATCAAGACCTGAAATGTCTGCTAAATAGATATTAGCGTTTTCAGCGAGCTGTGCAGTTAACTGTTCAATTACTTGTGATTTTTCTTCTCTTGTCATAATCTTTCAATATTACTGCTTAGCTTAAACGTCTTTGGCGTCAATTTCCACACTAGGACTCATAGTACTAGACATGAAAATACTTTTAATATATACACCTTTTGAAGACTGAGGCTTCAATTTAACTAGCGTTGATAATAGTTCTTTTGCGTTTCCAGCAATTTTATCAGCATCGAAAGATGCCTTTCCAATTGCAGCGTGAACGATACCAGTCTTATCAACTTTAAAGTCAATCTTACCAGATTTCACATCAGAAACAGCTTTAGCAACGTCCATAGTTACTGTACCAGTTTTTGGGTTTGGCATTAAGCCACGTGGACCTAATACACGTCCTAAAGGACCTAATTTACCCATTACACTTGGCATAGTGACTATTACGTCAACATCTGTCCAACCTCCTTTTATCTTATCGAGGTACTCATCTAAACCAACATAATCTGCTCCTGCAGCAGTAGCTTCGGACTCCTTATCTGGAGTAACCAATGCCAATACTTTTACGTCTTTCCCTGTACCGTGTGATAAAGTTACAACACCACGCACCATTTGATTGGCTTTACGCGGGTCTACGTTAAGACGTACAGCAAGGTCTACAGACGCATCAAAATTTGCGTTGGAAATCTCTTTTATTAAAGCAGAAGCCTCTGAAACAGAGTATGCCTTGTTAGGCTCTACTTTTGCACTTGCTTCTTT
>JAHZIZ010000425.1 GCA_022601215.1 Bacteroidota bacterium | reverse complement strand
AGCGAACGTTGTGAAAAGCTTTTTGTCGCTCCTGGAAATGCGGGAACGGCTAAGATTGCTACTAATGTAAACATGGGTGTAACCGACTTTGACGCTATTAAGAATTTCGTCATTGCAGAGGGAATTGAAATGGTAGTAGTTGGACCCGAAGATCCACTTGTGCAAGGGATCTATAACTATTTTGCGAACAGCAATTCTTTAAAAGAAGTTCTTGTCGTTGGACCTTCTCAAGAAGGCGCTCAATTAGAGGGAAGTAAGGAACGCGCCAAAGAGTTTATGATGGCGCATAATATTCCTACAGCAGCTTACCAGAGTTTTACGGTAGATTCTTTAGCCGCTGGGAAGGAGTTTCTAGAAACTTTGAAGGCTCCCTATGTATTGAAAGCAGACGGTCTTGCAGCGGGAAAAGGAGTACTAATTTTACAGGATTTGGAAGAGGCTAAAGCCGAATTGGAGAATATGCTATCGCATTCAAAGTTTGGTGCCGCTAGTAACAAGGTGGTGATTGAAGAATTTTTGGATGGAATAGAATTAAGTGTTTTTGTATTAACAGACGGTAAGAATTATAAGGTATTACCAACGGCAAAGGATTATAAGCGAATTGGAGAAGGTGATACAGGATTGAATACGGGAGGAATGGGTGCTATTTCTCCGGTTCCTTTTGCGGATGAAGAACTCATGCAAAAAATTGAAGAGCGTATTGTAAAACCAACGGTACAAGGTCTTCAAAAAGAAGAAATAGAATACAAAGGATTTGTCTTTATTGGCCTTATTAAAGTGGGAGATGACCCTTTCGTTATTGAATATAACGTACGTATGGGTGATCCAGAAACTGAAGTAGTTTTACCTAGAATTAAAACAGATCTAGTAAACCTCTTAGAAGCAACAGCCAAACAAACATTAAATGAGATATCTTTAGAGTTGGACGATCGTTCTGCAACGACTGTGATGGTTGTTTCTGGAGGTTATCCAGAGGCCTATGATAAAGGAAAAGAGATTTCAGGAATTGGACACATTGGTGACTCTATAGTATTTCATGCCGGAACGGCCGAGAAGGAAGGGGCAACAGTAACGAATGGAGGACGTGTGTTGGCGGTGACTTCATTGGATGCCGATTTCAGAAAGGCATTAGAAAAATCATATGAGAACATCGAAAAAATAACCTTTGATAAGATGTACTACAGAAAGGATATTGGATTCGACTTATAAGAGTATCACCATTTATACAATAAAAAAGCCCCTTGAAAAAGGGGCTTTATATTTTATTACAAGTAAGAAACTAATCCTCTCCTAAGAAAGAATGCGATACTTGTGATCTATTTTCTTCATTATTGTCGTTAAATTTCTTCAATTGTAGCATCCAATAAGTAAAAGCAACAAATCCAATAATTGTAAACAACCAACTCATGATGTTCGCACTCCACCAACTTTCTAATTCTAACGAACGAAGAGCGTTAAAGGGTGTGAATAATACTTGCTCTGTGAAGTCTTGAATTCCGTAAAATATTTCTTTTAACGACATATCTGTATATTTATACTGCAAAAATAGAACAAAACTTATATGCTTACAAGCTTTTTTGGGAAATCCAGTCCTTTAAATTTTCTGATACTAAGCCTATATGTCCTTGTTTTAGCTTTTGGGTACTTTTTTAAGAATTTTGATGGTACTATTGAAATGCTTTCCCTCGGAGAAGTTGTCTTAGCAATTATCTTGGTCATTGGCTCTCTGTTTTTAACCCATTTTACCATTAAAAAAAATGGATTAACACTAGGTAATTCCTTTGGAATAGTCTTGTTATCGGCCTTGCTCTTGCTATTTCCTGCATGGATTTTTCGATGGGAGATAGTTGTTGCCAATGGCTTTATGTTGCTTGCCCTAAGAAGGATTTTTAGTTTAAAGTCTCCTAAGAATACGGAACGGAAAATCCTCGATGCCTCTCTTTGGATTGCTTTAGCAAGCTTTTTCTCGTTTTGGAGCATTCTATTGCTTTTTGCGCTTTGGATATCAATTTCCATTAGATCTCATAAAAGGTTTCGATACTTTATGATTCCCTTTGTCGCTATGATTGGAATGTTTTTAGTAACCACAGCTTTCTATCTTTTTAAGGAAGATAATTTTAGTTGGATGGGGCGTTGGATGGCTCCTATTTCATTAGATTTTATGGCGTATAAGCCTTCTACAGTAATTGTTGCTATTGCCTTTGTCGCGAGTGTATTTATTTGGTCTTTATCTAATCGGTTTAAAACAGCCTCCTCCATAATAAAGAAAGAACGCCCTAATTATAATTTAGTGTTGTATGTGTTTTGTATTTGCCTTGTCATGGCCCTTTTTACGGAACAAAAAGACACTGGCGAATTTCTGTTTTTTATGGCGCCAATGGCAATTATAATGGGGGGATTTATTGAGAAACCTTCCGAAATTTGGTTCAAAGAGCTATTGCTTTGGAGTTTTATGTTACTCCCCGTCATTTTTCTTTTCGTTTAGTCTCAACAGTATCTATTACATATTGGGGGTTTTTGGGTAATGCATCCTATTACAAAATATGATACCTTTGCAACACGAAAAAAATAGTTTATGTTTACTGAAATCGCTAACAAGATTTTTAAGGAAGTTATAGATACTTACCACGTGGTAGATGATCCATACCAGGCTTTTACAAACCCATACGATAAGGGTACAAATCTACTAGAACATCTTTTGTACAGGAAATGTTGGATAGATACGGTTCAATGGCATTATGAAGACATTATTCGTGATCCTAATATTGATCCAGTCGCCGCGTTAAGCCTAAAACGTCAAATTGATGCATCCAACCAAGATCGTACCGATATGGTAGAGTATATTGACAGTTATTTTCTTGACCAATATGGGAATGTGGAAGTGAAGGAGGATGCCACTATTAATACGGAAAGCCCTGCTTGGGGTGTGGACCGCTTGTCTATTTTAGCATTAAAAGTGTATCATATGAATGAAGAGGCAACACGAGAAAATGCTTCTGATAATCACCGTGCCACTTGTAAGAAGAAATTAGATATACTGTTAGAACAACGAGTGGACTTAAGTACAGCGATTCAGCAGTTAATCGATGATATTACTCATGGTCGCAAATACATGAAAGTGTATAAGCAGATGAAGATGTACAATGACGATGAGTTAAATCCAGTATTAAGAGGAGAGAAGTAATTTTAAGTATTCATTCTTTATCTGAATGTAGGAGACAAATGCAACTGTGAAAACTCCCAAACATATTCTTGTTATCCGCCTCTCTGCCATGGGAGATGTCGCGATGACTATTCCCATCTTAAGAGTCGTAGCACAAACCTATCCCGAAACTAAATTTACCGTGCTATCTAAGAAGTTTTTAGCGCCGTTGTTTGCAGACCTTCCTAATGTATCTTTTTTTGCAGCTGAGGTAACTGGAAAACATAAGGGTGTTTTTGGTCTCATGAAACTCGCTTCGGAAGTAAAAGCACTGGGGATTGATGGGGTGGCCGATTTGCATAACGTCATTCGCTCAAAAGTTGTTTCAAGACGATTAAGAATGAGCGGAATATCTGTCGCTACCTTAGACAAAGGCCGCGCCGAAAAAAAGAAACTCACCCAGGCGAAAGGTTTGGGATTGGTAAAATTACAAACTACGCATGAACGATATGCTAGGGTGTTTGAAATACTGGGACTTCCAATAGATTTGACGAATCACCAATTTCCAACTAGGAAGCCATTAAGTCCAAGACTGCTAACGATAATTGGAAAGGAACCTAAAAAGTGTATTGGGATTGCCCCTTTTGCTGCCTATGAAAGTAAGCAGTATCCCCTGGAGTTAATGAAACAGGTCATCACGAAATTGGACGAAGGACAGGAATACAAAATACTGTTATTTGGAGGAGGTAAAGAAGAAATTATCCAGCTCAAAGCATTAGAACATGAGTTTGAAATGGTTACCAACGTAGCTGGGACATTAACCTTTGAAGAAGAACTTGATTTAATTTCTAATCTAGATGTGATGCTTGCGATGGACAGTGGAAATGGACATTTGGCGGCCATGTATAAACTTCCTGTGATTACGATGTGGGGTGTTACTCATCCGTATGCGGGCTTTGTCCCTTTTGGACAGCCGGATACAAATCAACTCATGGCAGATCGCAATCAATATCCATTGATTCCTACTTCAATTTATGGAAATAAATATCCAAAAGGATATGAAAAGGCGATGGAGACTATTGCACCTGAGATAGTGCTTAATAAATTAAAAAGCCTTCTATAACAGAGGCTATTGCTTATTCTTTAAAGAGCTTTTCAGTAAGTATACCTTTGTTGGTAGTTATAGAAACTAGATAGACTCCTTTACTTAAAAGCGATACATCTAACACGGAGTTTGCTTTTGTCTCCAGCATTTTCTTACCCATAAGGTCATAGATCCTTATCGCTTCAATATCTACCCTATCGCTAGTTTGTAGATATAGTTTGTTGGCTACAGGATTGGGATAGAGCTTTATTTGTGATTGTAAATAGTCTGCAATACCTAATTGGCAATCATCGGTTATAATAGGGCCGTTATCTATGGTCCAACTATCATACGGAGGATCTGTTCCAGCCATTACTGCTGCCGGGTCATCTACCTGCACGCAGTCTAAATTAGGATTGTTGGTAATTTGCAAAAAATGAATGTTGGTATTGTTTCCATTTTGAAGGTTTATGTGTGGAATTTCCGGCATATTACGAAGCCTCACCTCTTCTAGACTACTGT
>JAHZIZ010000424.1 GCA_022601215.1 Bacteroidota bacterium | reverse complement strand
TATTTTTAAATCTTCAATTAGTCCATAGTAATCGAAATTTACTTTTGCCTTCCCATCTGGACCAATTAAAAATACCTTTTCAATCTCATTTATGTAGTTAAGTGTGTCCGGATCCTTCAGCTCATAAGTCACAATCACTTTATGATCTAAATACGGATTATTAAGTTGATCAGGATCAATAACAAGTTTAATTGTATAATCAACAAGTGTTGGTTTAGGCACTGGTATAGTTACTGTTTTTGCTTGACCCGTTCCTTGAAAATCCCCCCAAGACTTAGTACCTTCTACCACCGTAGGACCGTCTTTCGAGATTACTATAATGGTAATTTCTTCAACGCCTCCGAAAGCATCAAATTCTACCAAAAATTTATTTGCGCCTCCAATATCAAACTTTTCAATTTCAGTTTCTACTCCAGAAGAAGCACGATTAATTTGCGAGCGCACCTCTAATTGATAACCGCTGTAATTCACACCCTCTTGTTTATCCAATTCTATTTCCAAGGATTTTTCTGAATGTAGTGGAAGGCCAATTTCTACAGTCGCATCCTCATCTATTTCGAAAGAAGAATCAAATATTGTTTTACTATTTGGAGACACAATCATTAAGGTAAAAGTGTCCTCTATAAAACTACTAGAGATGAGAGGTTTCGTAATATTTACTCTTTGCGAAGGTTCTACTCCCAAGTTATAAGTAATCGATTTTGACTGATAGGTTGTCTGATTATTCCCTTGATAATTTCCAATACGATATCCAACAATGAGCTTATACCCATGTAATGTTGGTAATGTATTATCTCCCAAACCTTTTAACTGAACGGTAAATGAATATGAATTAAATATTGGAAGTGGAAACTCTAATACAGGAGCTCTTGGGTCTAATACAATGTCATCAATAATTCCAGCTCTACCAGGAATCATAGGAATTCTTGCCCCTATTTCTTTATTTACATCTCCAAAATCAACTTTAGATATAAGAGACTCCATGTACGATTTTCTAACATTTACTACTGAAGCAATTTCTTCAATAGAATTAAATTTCCCTCCGGATGCTCTAAAATCAGCAATTTTCTTAGCAGACACATTACCAATTCCTGGGAGATCCTTGAGTTCTTTTTCGGTAGCCAAATTGATGTTAATTCTTTCCATATCGTATAATTCAGTTATTAGGCCAAGACTTGCTTAGCATTCATACTTTAAAATGTTGCGGGGAAGGGAAGGAAGTATTCCTCATAGGACTACTTCTAATTGAAATCAAATTTAATAGTGATTTAAGAATAGAACCATAGGTCATCAGTCCTAATCAAATAAGGGTTTTTCCTAATTGAATTTGGATCAAAATCCCGGAAAGAATAAAAGACGAATTACTATTTTATAAAAAAAGCCTCCGAATGGAAGCTTTGACTGATTTATGAAAATTAGGTTATCTATTCCTCATTTTAAAATAGCTGGATTTTTTGGCAAATAAATACACAAAGCCATTCATACCGTCGAAGTTTGGAGGAATGGTAACTTCTACTATTTGCGAACCTTTTTTGTATACTTTAATGATATTCCCATTGCTTATAGACGAATCGTACAGCTTGTATTTTAAATTACTGAGTTGTTCTTGAAAGTTTTCATAGGTCTTCTTATTCTTGAATAAAAGCTCGATTCCTTGGGCATCAGCAACTTTTGAATAATGATAGATAAATAGATAATCTGCAGGTTTTCCGCTCTTCTTAAAGTTAGGAACATCATATACAAATTTTGCATTACCTAAAGTGTTACGCTTTTCATCATTGGCTTCAAAAAAATACCAGTTATGAGCAGTTAGGTATTCTTCTATCTCACCTAATTCTTTACCGCAAAGACCGGTGAACTCCGTAGGGGAAAATTTCTGGCTCCAAGATAGGCTTGTGATTCCGAGCGCAATGACTAAAATAAATTTCAGTTTCATTTTATTAGTTTAGGCAGCGTTATTTAACTTCGATATGGTACACTATAACCGTGCCACAAGTTTATACAGTCACAATATTACTAAAAAATAGAATAGTTCCCTACAGGAATAACCCCTATTTTACGACCATATTTATACTGTGCGGTCCAGTGCGGTCAGTTAATTGTAGGATATATACCCCTGAAGCCAAACCATGAATTAGGGTAATTTCATTGCTCACATCCTTCAATTCTTCATAAACTACAAGTTGACCGGCTGTAGTATATATAGCGAGTGAAAGCGATTGATTCCGAAGAGAATCATCCAAAGTTAAGGTCAACATTTCAGAAACTGGATTTTCCATGAGTTGAAACGTATCGTTAGTCACGCCATTTGAAATACTTAGAACCCCATTTCTAATTTCCTCTAAAGCAAATGCTGCACTGGCAGCCGTTACAGTGACATGATCTTCATTCTCATCTGGAATATACGTATTCACAAAAGGTGAGTCATCTACATTTGGCACCGTATACCAATTGGGGGTATCAATTCCTAAAGCACTCAATGTAGGGATAAAGGCATAGGCATCTTGATCAAGAGCTTCAATAAAGGCAACAATAATAGGGTTGTCACCATCTCCTAATGCCGTTGAAATATTTGCCGTTCCTCCTGGGGCACTATCAACTCCATCACTCGTTGCAGTTGCCTCTCCATCTGCACTAAAGGAACCAATTGGAATAGGTCCTAAAAAGGTGGTCCAGCTAGTAACTTCAATTGTTTCAGTCGCTTCAGGCATAAAATGCAATGCAACTTCTGCTGTAGTTCCTGTTATAATATCCAAGGTAGTATTCACTACTTGCATACCAGGTGTTCCTGTAGTTGTTCCATTCCCACTTCCATTAATCATCGAGACATTACGTACGTCGGTTGGGAAACCAAGATTATTTAACTCCGTTTGAAAAGCATCTCTAAAATTTGGTGCTCCAGCTGGTAAGGTACTGTTTGGATTCTGATCCGAAGCCCCTTCATCTACATGAGCACTTAAATGATCGACCAACATTTCTTTAGCGGCTGGGGAATTAAGAACACCTTCGACAATTAAAGTAGCATCTTCATTTCCAAACTCAATAGCTAAATAATTAATTAAATATTGCAAACTAATTGGTACGTTGGCCCCTAAATGAGGTGAGTCGAAAGAAATATATAGTCGAGTTTCATGCGGCAAGCTATTGGCCTCCATATAGGACAACGCATAACGAGCGATTAAACCTCCCATACTAGGTCCTAAAACAACAAGCTCTGCATCACCTACCTTCTCAGCATTCAAAAGATTAATCATTTCTATTAATACCATGGCATTACGCTGAATGTAATCAGCTCCTCCATCAATATCGTTTCCACCAGTACTATACTGAGGTGCATTAAGCACAACAATATCGAAACCTTCAGCCCTCAATATATCTGCCATATTCTGACCATCAAATTCTAAACTATTATAAAGTCCAGTTATATCACGGCTATCTCCTGGATCAAACCCGTCCAATACTATAATAGGGTGGTCTAAGACTCCATCTACTTCGTCTAAAAAAATTTCATATTCGCCCTCCCCAAAATACTCTTGGGTTTCTTCATACCCTTGGTAAGGAATAGTCGCAACTATAGGTTCTACAACACTATTTCTATTGGCTATGGGCGACTGATTTGCAGTTGGTAAAAAATATGATTGTGCACTTACTGAAAATGATACAAATGCAAGGGCTATAAAGTAGACTTCTTTCATGATGCTCGGGCTTGAAATTTAAGTTGACAAGATAAGGAATTAATGCAGATGTTAAAGTCATTGATTATTGAACATCTGCATTCTTACTTCTTCTTTCGTTTTTTACTTGCCTTCGCAAAAGGGTTAAAATCTAAACATAATTGCAGCCAATAATCAAGGTCCGAATCAGCATCATATCCTTCGGGAGTTACAAAAACAAAGCCTTTCATTTTTCTGCCTGTAAAGTCCATAGGTAGACATCCGTGCTTCGTAAAAGCCTCTTCCATTTTTTCTGGATCAATTCGAGCCATAAGCAGATCCATTTCCTTTTTCTTATCAAAATGAATTCCGCAAAACATCTTATCGTTTACCATAAACAACAGCCCTCCCATCATGGGCTTGAACAAATAATCAACCCTCGCTTGATCTAAAAAGATTTTAATTCGGTCTGCAGTAAATTGATCGTAAGCCATAGTGATGTCTGAATATGTGGGATTACAGTTCTTTTTGTAATTGTCTTTTCTTATGTTGCAAGTAAGTTTTCTCTGCCTCGTTTCTAACTGTATTTAATGCCAATTCCATGCAAGAAATAGCTTTTGCAATCTCCCCCTGTCTTTTATAGAACTCTGCGTAGGTGCCATAGTATAAATAAGCTCGTTGCTCCAATTTGGAAGGTTCAATATCCTGAAGCCTATGTTGTGCGTCTTCATATAATTCACGTTGTATTTGTATCATTGCTAAACTTAAAGCCACACTATCAGTAGGTTGCAAAAGGTAGAGTTTTTCATTCCAATGAAACAACGCTTCCCAATTAGTCGTATCAAAAGTCCTTGCCTTTAAATGTTCTGCTGCAATGGCGGCTTCATAATGATACACCGAAAAGTCCTGAGTCTCTACAGCTTTTTCCATTACATCATTCCCCATTCGTACTAAGGGAAAATGCCAAAGATTTCGATCCTGGTTTCGAAGGTCAATCATCTCACCGTTCTCGTTTACCTTACTATCTAAACGTGCGGCATGAAAACACATTAAAGCAAATAGTGCATATACATTTGAGGTGC
>JAHZIZ010000423.1 GCA_022601215.1 Bacteroidota bacterium | reverse complement strand
CTCTTTAAGTTTTCTAATGGTCTAAACAAGAATACGTCTCCACGATCATCTTTATAAGCCTTCATTCCTTCAAATACAGCCTGTCCATAATGAAAAACCTTAGCTGAAGGATATATAGTTAATGGTCCATAGGGTCTAATAGTCGGATTTTGCCAGCTTCCATCTTTGTAGTCACATTCAAACATATGGTCCGTAAACACCTGGCCAAAATTTAAGTTGTCAAAATCTATTTGACCAATTTTGGATTGCTGAATTTCTTGAACCAATATGGTTTGTGTGGTTAGGGACATATAATTTGTTTAGATGTCAAAATTAGGTAAAAAATATGCTATAAAAAATGTAAAAAAATCATAAAATTGCACTATATTATTAGCTATTAAAAAAAACAAACAAGATGAGAAAAGTCCTACTATTAGTCGCTTCATTAACTTTGGTGCTCAGTGCGTGCAAGGAAAACAAGGAAGCTAAAATTGAAGAAGTTGTTGAGGCTGTTCAAGAAGAAGTAGCACCTTATGACGTGAAAGGTGTTGAATTTGAAGACACTGCATTGTTGTCGTCTTCTGAATTGCTAGAAACCTATAAAAGTTTAAAAGTAGGTGATACCTTGGATGTGAAAGTGAAAGCCAAAGTAAACTCTGTTTGTCAGAAGAAAGGCTGTTGGATGCGATTGGACTTAGGTGAACAGGAATCTTTTGTGAAATTTCAGGATTATGGATTTTTCATGCCTAAAGACTTAGCTGGAACGGAAGTATTGGTTAATGGGAAAGTCTATGTGGAAGAAACAAGTGTTGAAGACCTTAAGCATTACGCACTAGATGGTGGGAAAACTCAGGAAGAAATTGACGCCATACTGGCTCCCGAATTGTCTTATAATTTCATGTCTACTGGAGTATTGATTCCAAAGGAGCAAGTAGAGTAATTATGAAGAGGGAGTTCCTTGAAACAGGGGATGGTTCTGTAACCATTCATTTGCCTGATTGGAACGAACAATATCATTCCAAACATGGCGCTCTTAATGAGGCGTTGCATGTATTTATAGAAACTGGATTTAATCATGTTTTGCAGCAGGAGCCACTGCCTCAATTGCATGTTCTCGAAATTGGATTTGGAACGGGCTTAAATGCCTTGCTTACTTTGCTGTCCGCCAGGAATCATGAGCAAAAGGTGAGGTATAGAGCTATAGAAGCATATCCAGTGTCTTTGGATGAAGTTTCTAAATTGAATTATGCCGAGCTTTTAAAGTGTTCTTCGGAAATATTTAATGGTATGCATGAGGTGTCTTGGGGAAAGAATCATCAGATAACTGATTATTTTTCCCTGTATAAGGAGGAGCAGTTTTTTTCTGAAATATCAGCAGAACAGGAATTTCATCTTATTTACTTTGATGCTTTTGGAGCTAGAGTTCAACCTGAATTGTGGACGGAGGCCATCTTTAAAATAATGCATCAAGCCTTAATGCCGAAGGGTGTTTTAGTGACTTACTCGGCTAAGGGGAGTGTTCGAAGAGCGATGCAAGCAGTTGGATTTACCGTTGAAAGATTGCCTGGACCTCCTGGAAAACGTGAAATGCTGAGAGCTACGAAGTAGACGAAGTATTCGAAATTCTTTTCACATGCTGAGAGCTACGAAGTAGACGAAGTATTTTAGAAGCTCTTCGCTATAATCCATAATGTTGCGTTAATAATCCTTGCCTTGCCATTTTCTAGCCTTATTTTTACAGTAAACATTGAAGTATGAAGATTCTTATTGCTGGAGCCACTGGGCTTATTGGTTCGGCATTGGTTAAGGAATGCATAAGTCAAGGCATTTCTGTTAACTACCTGACTACGCGAACTAAAAAAATTAAATTGGATGACACTTATAAAGGGTACTATTGGAACCCAGCTTCTGGTGAAATTGATTTGGGTGCATTAGAAGGTGTGTCTGCGATCATTAACCTCGCTGGAGCCTCTGTTTCTAAGCGATGGACAACTTCATACAAACAAGTTATTTTAGACAGTAGATTATCTTCAGCCAATCTTCTTTACGAAAGTATTCAAAATGCAGACCATCAAATTACAACCTATATTTCTGCGAGTGGGATTAGTGTTTATCCTAGTTCAAATGATCAGCTTTATGATGAGTCGAACTTAGAACGTTCAAATTCGTTTTTGGGTAAGGTGACTGTACAATGGGAGGCTGCTGCCGATCAATTTGCCAATCTTGGACTAAGTGTAGTAAAAGTGCGTACGGGTATAGTCTTAGCCTCTAATGATGGGGCCCTACCTAAGCTGGTAAAACCTATAGCCATGGGTGTAGGAAGTGCGCTGGGCAATGGAAAACAATGGCAGTCGTGGATCCATATCGAAGATATGGTTGGATTGTACCTACATTTACTTAAAAATAACGCCAATGGTGTATACAATGGAGTTGCTCCTAACCCTGTAACGAATCAAAAAATGACCTACCTTATTGCAAGGCAACTTAAGAAAACGGTATGGTTGCCTAAAGTTCCTGTGTTTGTGTTAAAATTACTGCTTGGGGAAATGTCTGATCTGGTTTTTGAGAGTCAGTTGGTTAGTGCTAAAAAGAGTCAGGACGTTGGCTATAGATTTCGTTATGTGAATCTTGAAAAAGCCCTTGAAAACCTTCTTTAATTATCCTGTTTTCTATTTTCATACTTTTTTAGAAAAATTGACGAATGACATTTTGACATTTTAAAGGAAATGGCAGTACTTTTGCAAACTTCAGTATAACAAAATAAAAAATAGACTCATCCATGAGTAAAAAGGATAAAAAACAAGTCGTTGAAAACGATGAAGAAGTGCTTACTCAAGAGGAAGCTACTTCCAAGAAAAAATCTAAAAAAGAGAAGGTAGACCCCCTTCAAGAAATCCAGGAGGAATTGGCGACTGAGAAAGATCGTTACCTGAGGTTATTTGCTGAGTTTGAAAATTATAAACGCCGCACTGGGAAAGAGCGTGTTGAACTATTTAAGACAGCTAGTCAGGATGTAATGGTTTCACTGCTACCTGTGTTAGATGATTTCGACAGAGCGTTGCAAGAATTTAGCAAAGACAAGGACGACGTACACGTTCAGGGCATTGAATTAATTAGCAATAAATTAAGAGAAACGCTTAAGCAAAAGGGATTGGAAGTTGCTGATACTAAGGCTGGGGATGTATTTAATGCTGATTATCATGAAGCGATTACTCAAATTCCTGCTCCTAGTGAAGACATGAAGGGTAAGATTATCGATGTAATTGAGAAAGGGTACACCTTGGGAGAGAAAGTAATTCGCTATCCAAAAGTAGTTATAGGACAATAAAAGAGATCCGTTAGGCGGACCACACATATGAAAGACGATTTTTACGACATCTTAGGCATTTCTAAAAATGCAACGGCAGCTGAAATTAAAAAAGCCTATCGGAAAAAAGCTATTGAGTATCACCCAGATAAAAACCCTGGAGATTCCAATGCCGAAGAAATGTTTAAAAAAGCTGCGGAAGCTTATGAAGTTTTAAGCGACCCGGATAAAAAAGCGCGTTATGATCAATATGGTCATCAAGCCTTTGAAGGCGGTGGCGGCTTTGGCGGTGGCGGTATGAACATGGATGACATCTTTAGTCAGTTTGGAGATATCTTTGGCGGTGCTTTTGGTGGCTTTGGTGGCTTTGGCGGTGGTCAGCGACGTGTGAAAGGTAGTAATCTGCGGATTCGTGTAAAATTAAGTCTTGAAGAGATAGCCAATGGCGTTGAAAAGAAGATTAAAGTTAAGAGAAAGAAAGTAGCGGCGGGAACGAGTTATAAGACATGTACTACTTGTAATGGTCACGGGCAGGTTACTAAAATTCAGAATACTATTTTAGGTCGTATGCAGACGGCTGCGACGTGTAGCACTTGTCAAGGTACAGGACAAATTATTGATAGAGCCCCTGCAGGTGCAGATGCTCATGGACTAATAGCCGAGGAAGAAACTGTTTCGATTAAGATTCCGGCAGGAGTGGTGGATGGAATGCAGTTAAAAGTTTCCGGGAAAGGTAATGATGCACCGGGCAATGGAGTGTCTGGAGATCTCTTGGTAGCCATTGAAGAACTTCCTCACAAACATTTACAACGTGAAGGGGATAATCTGCATTATGACTTGTATGTGAGTTTTTCGGAAGCAGCTTTAGGCGCTTCCAAAGAAATTGAAACCGTTACGGGTAAGGTCAGAATTAAGATAGAAGCCGGAGCTCAAAGCGGCAAGATTTTAAGGTTACGAAATAAGGGGATTCCTAGTATAAATGGCTATGGAACGGGAGATTTACTCGTTCATGTTAATGTGTGGACGCCTAAAACTTTGACTAAGGAACAAAAGGAATTTTTCGAGAAAATGAAGCATGATGATCATTTTACTCCGAAACCTGAAAAAGAAGATAAATCCTTTTTTGAGAAGGTAAAAGATATGTTTTCCTAGGATGTAGGATTTAATTTATTTTACCTATATTTGAAAATCGCTTATCTTTTAAGCGATAATTTTTCTTTTTCATAGCAATTTTTTTCCCACCCTTTGAGCAATCTGAGGGTGGGTTTTGCATTTTTTTGGATACTATTTAATTATCTTCAACTGATTCGTAAAATCTGTAACATTTTGCGTTCTTGTAACACTAACAGATTATTCTAATCAACCCTTCTTTAGATAGGGCAGATTAAATATCTTTACATCTTACATTATTAATTATGGACAATTTATT
>JAHZIZ010000051.1 GCA_022601215.1 Bacteroidota bacterium | reverse complement strand
ATACCTGAAGGAATCGTTCTTAATACGTGTTTAATGCCATCAAATTCAAGGGTATGACCTGCATTGGGGCCTTCTTGAAAGCGAGCGACAATATCATAATTTTGGGTAAGTACATCGACGATTTTTCCTTTTCCTTCGTCTCCCCATTGTAATCCGAGTAGTAAGTCTACTGCCATAAATATTAAGTATTGGAATCTTTTCTGTTTCCGTAGAAATACAGAGAATGGTTGGTTATTTCAATGTTAAAAACTTCTTCAATCGTTTTTTTTATCGATTGGATACGCGGATCACAAAACTCGATCACTTCTCCGTTGGAAAGGATGACATGATCATGTTGCTTGTCAAAATAGGATTTTTCGTAGTGCGCCTGATTTTGACCAAATTGATGCTTGCGCACCAAACCGCATTCCAATAATAATTCTATAGTGTTGTATAGGGTAGCCCGACTGACACGATAATTTTTATTTTTCATATTGATGTACAAAGACTCAATATCGAAATGGTCATCGTGGTCGTAAATCTCCTGTAAAATAGCGTAACGTTCTGGAGTTTTTCGGTGACCATTTTCTTCCAAAAAACCTGTAAAAACGTTTTTTACAATGGATTGATTATTTGTTTCTGTAGTTGCACTCATCACAAAGGTGCAAAGTTAGGGATTTTAAAGTCTTGAAACTTTATCTATTCCGTTTATTTTTTTAATGTTTTTAACCAAATTATCAAGAACGCTTTTGTTTCTAACCACAACAATGATTTTTCCCGTAAAAGTTCCATCATTGGTGTCGAAGTGAACACTCTTCATATCTATAAGTAAGTTATTAGAAATAACACGAGTTACTTCATTGACAAGTCCTATAGTGTCAATACCCGTTATTAGTAATTCCGCCTGGAATTCTTGTTGGGTGGAGTCAATCCATTTGGCAGGAATAATACGGTATCCATAATTGCTCTGAAGCTGTACGGCGTTTGGACAGTTCTTTTTATGAACTTTGATCCCTTCATTTACAGTGGTGAACCCAAAAACAGGATCGCCAGGAATAGGATTGCAACAATTCGACATTTTATAGTCTAAGTGTTGCTCTTCTTTTCCAAATACTAACTGATCATACTTAACAGTAATTTCATCCTTATGCACATCTTCAGGTGCATTGGGTTTTCGAATTCTATTTTTGAAGAAACTAATGAACGCGTTATTTCTTGAAGCCGCAAAATCTTTTAATTTTTGATTGTCTATGATGCCTGCGCCTACTCTATAGAAGAGATCTAAACTGGTTTTTAGTTTAAAAAATACAACGAGTTGATTCACCGTTTTTTCGTCTAGGGTGATTTTCAAAGATTTCAGCTTCCTAGCCAGGATGACTTTCCCTTCGGCAGCTATCTGTTTTTGCTCGTCTTTTAGGGAAGATTTAATTTTGGAACGTGCCTTTCCAGTGGTGACATAATCCAGCCAGTTGGCGGAAGGGTTACTCTTGTCTGAAGTGATGATTTCTACTTGATCGCCACTTTTTAACTGATAACTTAGAGGCACAAGTTTACTATTCACTCTAGCACCGCGGGTATGAAGGCCCACTTCCGTGTGTACATGAAATCCAAAATCTAAAGCAGTTGCTCCCTTCGGTAGTGAATACAAATCTCCTTTTGGTGAGAACACAAAGATTTCCTTGGCATAGAGGTTGAGTTTGAACTCTTGAACAAAGTCCACTGCGTTAATTTCTGCGTTTTCCAAGGTATCTTGTAACTTGTTTAGCCAGGCGTCTAAACCTTGATCATCTTGTTCTTTGTTTTTGTATTTATAATGAGCGGCATACCCTTTTTCGGCAATCTCGTTCATTCGCTCGCTTCTTATTTGTACTTCGACCCATCGTCCTTTGGGGCCCATTACGGTGATGTGCAAGGCTTCATAGCCTGTAGATTTTGGAGAGGATATCCAATCTCGTAAACGAATAGGGTTTGGTCTAAAATGGTCCGTTACAATTGAATATATCTTCCAGGCTAGAAACTTTTCATTCTCGGGGGCACTTTTGTATATGATTCGCACTGCGAACTTATCATAGACTTCATCGAAACTAACCGATTGGGCTACCATTTTTCTTCGGATAGAGAAAATGGACTTAGGCCTGCCTTTGATATCGTAATCTAGTTTTTCAGTATCTAGAGAATCTTTAATCACTTTGGCAAAGGAATCAATATAGGCATCTTGATCTTCTTTACTTTCTTTGATCTTACTTAGAATATCGTTGTAAACCTCTGGTTCTGTGTATTTCAAGCCAAGGTCTTCGAGCTCCGTTTTAATATTATACAAGCCAATACGGTGTGCCATCGGGGCATAGATATATAAAGTTTCGCTTGCAATCTTTACCTGTTTATGCGGAGGCATAGAAGCCATGGTCTGCATGTTGTGGAGTCTGTCGGCTATTTTAATGATAATTACCCTTATGTCTTCATTGAGGGTTAGTAGCATTTTTCGGAAATTTTCTGCTTGTAGCGAAACATCACTGTCGTATTCTAGCGCAGAAATCTTGGTGAGACCATCTACAATGCGAGCCACGGTTTCTCCAAACAATTGCTCTAAGTCGACCAAGGTGTATTCCGTATCCTCCACGACATCATGTAATAAGGCTGCTGCAATAGAAGTAGCATCTAATCCAATTTCACTCGCAACAATTTTAGCCACTGCAATAGGGTGGAAGATATATGCTTCACCGCTTTTACGACGCTGCTCTTTGTGGGCATCCACCGCTACATCGAAAGCAGACCGAATCAACTTTTTGTCGGCAGCACTCAATGTCTGGTAACTTATCTTAAGGAGTTCTTTATATTCCTTAGCGATGGCTTTATTTTCTTCCTCTATAGCAGCTTCAGTCATAAATTAAAAATACACAATTCCTTTAGCATGAACAACAAAAAACGTGCTAGTTTAGAAGTTGTCAGGTTTCTTATTTTTAGCCTGACCCGTTGTCATTTAGAATATGCTACTTAAAGCATCGTGAGGAAATAGCATGTAAGTTCAAACAAAGCTTAACGAAAACTTCGTTGTCTTTTTGCTTCAAAAACTAGAATTCCAGCTGCAACCGAAACATTCATAGAGTCGATCGCACCTTGCATAGGAATGATAATATTTTGTGTGCTAGCCTCCCTCCATTCTTGTGATAGTCCCTGTGCTTCTGTCCCTACAACCAACGCAGTTGCCTGTTTGAAATCACAACTGTCATAAGGAATGGCTTCTTGAAGGATGGCACTGTAAATATGTATTTCGTGTTTCTTAAGGAAGGAGATAATTTCAGAGGTGGTACCCGTGGCAATGGTATTCGTAAAAACACAGCCCACACTGCTTCTTAGAATGTTGGGGTTGTATAAATCGGTTTTGGGATTGGCGATAATCATCGCATCAACATTGGCAGCATCGGCTGTTCGAAGTAGCGCACCAATATTTCCGGGTTTTTCAGGAGCTTCAGCAATTAATAATAAAGGGTTTGGTTTTTCAAATTTTAACTGAGAGAGTAATAACTCCTTTGCTTTTGCTAAGGCGATCATCCCTTCCGTAGAAGTTCGGTAGGCAATTTTTTGATAAATTTCTCTTGTAATTTCTATAACCTCAGCAGTGGTTTTGAGTTGTTTATTCACTTCGGAAATGTCCACGCTAGAAGCAATGTCTGGGCAAACTAATAAGGTGGTGATTTCATAACTGCCCTAGAGGGCTAAGCTAATTTCTCGCTGCCCTTCAATAATAAACAACCCTTGTTTTTTTCGCTCTCTAGATTTTTCAGAAAGTTGTATAAACTGCTTAATTAAAGAATTTTGAACGCTACTAATCGATTTATGCATTTCACAAAGGTAAATTATTTACAGGTTTGTATTTTGAAGTATCTTTACTGAAAAAATTTTAGATGATAAAAGAAATATGTGTTTTGGTTTTTTGTGTTGTATCCACTGTGGTATCCTCGTGTCCAGTAGATTTAGATGCAACCTATGACGCTTGCGAAGGCGACACCTTACTATTGGACTCCAATGGAGATCCATCCTATACGTATCAATGGTTTTTTAATGGCGATGTTATTTCTGGCGCTGATGCGCCTTCTTATACTGCTCTTGAAAGTGGTACCTATCAGGTGGATGCTACCAATGGAACCACAAGTTGTAGTGATACGACCATAGTGACGTTTAATTTACCTCCAGTAGATACTGGATTCTTTGAACT
>JAHZIZ010000422.1 GCA_022601215.1 Bacteroidota bacterium | reverse complement strand
TTACCTACAACAGCGTTTGAAATAGACACTCAATGGAGTGGTATCATGGGTGTCGGATCTCAGAAAAAGCCCATTTTACGACAACTTGAGCCCAATGTGTATTGTGGAGTTCGTCTAGGAGGAATGGGCGTAGCTATAGGAAGTACCATTGGAAAGCGACTTGCTGAATTTGTTTACTAATGAGGAGTGGGCAACCATCACCACTTATTTGTACAGAATCTAACAATGCTTAAGAAACTAACTAAACTACTGTTTAAAAGCCTTCTCTGGTTTTTAGGAATTACAATTTTATGGGTGCTTTGCTATAAGTTTGTGCCTATACATTATACCCCTTTAATGGCTATTAGAGCGCTACAAGGAGATGCGAGTTACGAGACTCAACACGATTGGGAATCGCTAGTACATATTTCTAGCGACCTTCAGTTGGCGGTTATTTGCGCTGAAGACCAGCGATTTTTATCACATAAGGGCTTCGATTACAATGCAATAAAAAATGCCTATGAAAGTAATAGAATGGGAAAGAAACTTCGTGGAGGAAGCACTATTTCACAGCAAACTGCGAAAAATGTGTTTTTATGGCCTGGAAGAAGCTGGTTGCGGAAAGGTCTAGAGACCTACTTTACCTTTTTAATTGAAACGCTTTGGAGTAAGGAACGCATTTTGGAAGTATACCTCAATAGCATAGAAATGGGAAATGGCGTATATGGCGCTGAAGCAGCAGCTCAACATTGGTTTAATAAAGAGGCCAAGCAGCTCAACAAACACGAGGCTGCTGCTATTGCTGCGATACTTCCTAATCCAAGAAAATATAAAGCCTCTCCTCGAACCTCTTATTTAGAGAGCCGAAAGCAGTGGGTGTTGAGACAAATGTATAACTTTGGCACTCTTGATTTTACTACTCATGACACCGCTAAAAATTAAACAAACCTTACTAGCATATTGCCAGAACTTTGCAGAAGAACGACGGCAAAAAGTATTGAAAACCATTACCAATATTGAGGAATCCCTCTTTGAAGAAGGTAAGAGTACAGCAGGAGACAAGCATCATACGGGAAGAGCCATGCTTCAGATAGATAGAGAAAATGCAGGAAAGCAACTACAAGAAGCGGAGAAACTCATAGCCTTGGCGGCTAAAATCCAAGTGGTTAGAGCAGGTGAGGTTGTTAGTTTGGGAAGCCTTGTCCATACCGAAACAGTGCAGTATTTTATTGGTGTTTCGGCGGGATTGATTAGTCTCTCCGGAACGGAGTACTATTGCGTGTCTCCAAGTTCTCCGATTGGTCAATTGTTACTCGGAAAAAGGGAAGGGGATTCCTATATTTTTCGTGATGAATCTCACCAAATTACAGCAGTGCTTTGACTTGCTGTTTCGCTGTAATCTGAAAATCATCTAGAATTTGTCTGAGTGCGTCAGGATCTGTTTCTGAAGAAAGTGAAATTCGCAGACGTCTTTTAATGAAAGAGGCTTCCTCTATGGTATAGTGGATGTACTTGTCGATGCTAAAATTTTCGATTGCCTTAAAGTGAAATCCAATAGGGAGTTTCTTATGTTCAATTGAAGTAAACAGCAAAGGCAGGTTGTTATGGAGCCTATTAAACCATTTATCTTTTGAGACAATTAGTAGCAGTCCGTCCCCGTAATAAAGGATTGCCTTAGTGGCGCCCCCCCCAAACTGACTTAAGCCGCTGGAGCTAGTTTCTGAAAAGCGAATATCCATCGATTGTAGATTGAATGTAGAAAACGCCTCACCAAGTCGTTGTCCTTTTTTGTACTGAAGTCTCGAAGCTATGAATAACAAAGAAAGAGCAAAAAAGAAAAAAGCAGTAAACACTAAAATAATATCCATACGCTCTATTGGTCTTTGACGGCTAAACTCTGTTACAAAAAAAGTGCCCCATAGAAATGAGGCACTGACTAATCTAAACTTAAAAATACTAATTGAAAAAGTTTATTGTTTTATTAATTTAACGGAGACGTCTCCTGCATCTGTAGAAATTTTAGCCAAGTAAATCCCTTTAGCCAACGATTCATTGTTAATACTTACCGAAGTACTATTTGATGGAGTACTTTGTACTTTTTTACCTAAGATATTATATATTTCGACAGTTGAAATATTCTGATTTGTTGTTTCAATATTCCAAACGCTATTTGAGGGGTTTGGATATACAGACACATTTATAGCCGCAACATCATTTGTTCCTAAAAGAGGTGCCGAAACCACAACACTCCCAAGTGCAGATTCATCCACTGGATTAGCATTGATTCCTGCAACAAAGAAACCGTATTGAACTACAGTGTCCGCTCCTTCAACATTGGTGTAGTTAATGGAGAAATTCTGTCCGGCAACCAGAGGAGCTGTTTCTATTTTAAGTACAGAAAAATCCGCGTTGAAAACTTTGATAAAAGCCATTACTTCATAGTTTGCGTCTAGATCATTACTGTTCGTATACCCATTAAAGGTTAGTTCTTCACCAGCTAGACTATTGTCTTCAACAAAGGTATTCGCTTCCATAAACTTATTTCCTTCCAATGTTGTCTGGTCTACCCAGAATGGATCTGCAGCATCATAGGTGTTGAAGTTTGGCTGTAGCGTAATTGTTCCAGCGCCGGCATCAACCGTAGTTTTTAAATCTGGTACTCCCCAAGAGTCGCCAAAGACATAGCCTTGGCCATTGGCTGGAGTTTCAAAAACATTCATAAAACCGACGAAGTCGGCATTGGCATCCACCTCAACGGTGTTTTGCGCTTGACTCGCAAATGAAAAACACAGTGCGAGTGCTAATAAGTAATACATCTTTCTCATGATATACGATTTTAGTTATTATTAAATTATTGTTTTAGAATTCTATAGGTACCTATCTGTCCATTTACGGATACTTTCATTAAATAGGTTCCTGCATTAAGTTTGGAGATATTTATTTCTGAAGCATTGCTAGCGATTCCTTCTATGAGTACTCTTTGGCCCAAAAGGTTATACACTTCAACATTTTCTATAGTATCCATGGCTCGTAATTGCACTACTCCAGTTGTTGGGTTAGGATAGAAAGCAAACCCTTCGATCGTATTGTCATTGGTGCTTAAAGTTGGTGTGAATTCAAGTAATATATCTGTAGGTCCCCCTGAATTCAGAACAAACACATAATATGAATTTCCTGCTACGACAGGAATAGATGCAGATGTTCCAGCCACACATTGGTTTTCAAACCAATCAACTAACACTAAATCTACTTCGGAAGCATTTAAATTAGGCGCTTCATAAAACGTAACTGCGTTTGCTCCAGATGGGTTTACGACTGTTGCCGTTACATTTCCATTTTGAGGAATCGTACCCTTATACCAGACTCCATTGGCGCCGTCTATATTACAGTCTGTTGGATTTCCACCTTCAAGAGTAGCGGCCATCATTGGCACATTTGGATCTGTAAATGGGAAGTCCTCATTTGACAAATCAGTAGCATTAACAATAAGGTCATTTGGCGGTGGTAGGATATCACAGCTTACTGTAAGATCGAAATTTCCTTCGGCTC
>JAHZIZ010000421.1 GCA_022601215.1 Bacteroidota bacterium | reverse complement strand
CTTAATGAGACGAAAACAAAAATTGAAAAGCTTCCTCAGTCGATTGATGAACCATGGGTTGTTGAACTTAGATCATTGAGTCTTGGAGATTTCAGGAAACCAGAACGTCAGGCAGCAGATATAAAACACTTGTTTGAAAAAGCGTTTCTATTCGCAAAGGCATATCCGGAAAAATCAATTTTAGCATACTCCATTACTAAGCTTGAGAAAGTTACCTTTCACCCAGATAATTGGGAATTAGTTGAAAATCTACTTTTACAGTGCATTTTAGTTGAGCCAAGAACGGTTTCTTTTGTTTTGCCAGTTCTAACCACAGCCAATGAAGAAGGGCATTCCATTTCTTATCAAAATATTAGAGAGGTCATGAATAAGCTAATAAGTTATCATGCACAGCTGGGTCATGGTGATGAGGTTACCTGGGGTCTTTGGGGTTTGATTGAATTTAAACAAAAGGTTGTTGCTGAAAATGCAAAAATCCTGAGTGAGACCGTAGATCCTTTGGTGGCTCTCCTGGCACTTGATGCAAACGAAAGAGGTTTAATACCGGATAAGTTGAATACCTCATTTTGGCTGACTTCCTTAGACTTAAATGACCTATATGGAAAAAGTTGGCTTTTGGCATACGAAGGAACAGGGAAGGCTTGGATTTCCTTCCCTGATGTAGTTGAGAAATTAAATGATGATCCCAATTGGGGTCTTCTTAGACGAAACATGTGTTCTTTTTACGATTCAACCGCTAAGACTGAATGGCTCATCCATGAGCCATATATTTAGAAATAAATATCCTAAAGCTTGGAAAATATAGTTTGTTTTGAAGGGTTTAAACGCTGTTGAAACGGGTTTTATGAAATAAAATTTGCAATCTGAGAATCCTGGTAGAACTTTGAACACTCCCTACTATGAAAAACCTTTCTTTTTTCTTCACAAAAGTCTTCAAAGAATAGGAGAAAATATGGCCAAGTGCTTCGTTATGCAGCCTTTTGATGGCGGAATGTTCGATAAACGATTCGATGCGGTATTTGCCCCTGCAATTTCTGCAGCTGGCCTGGAGCCCTATCGAGTTGACCAAGACCCATCAGTCAGCGTGCCAATTCAGGATATTGAGAATGGCATCAAAAGTTCGGATATTTGTTTTGCAGACATTACCATTGATAATCCAAATGTATGGTTTGAACTTGGCTATGCCTTAGCGATACCACGTGAGGTAGTGCTTGTATGCTCTGAGGAAAGAAAGACCCACTATCCTTTTGATATTCAGCATCGAAGTATTATTAAGTATAAAACTGATGCACCTCAAGACTTTGATGAGTTGAAGCCAAAGATCACTGAGCGAATTCAGGCGGTTCTAAAAAAAATTGAAAACATTGGTCGAGTTTCCAACTTACCTCCAGTCAAAAATACGCAGGGGTTGAACCAACATGAGTTAGTGGCTCTGGTTACTGTCATGCAGAATTCCTTTCTTTCTAACGGTTGGGTGGACGGTTTTAAGATCAAAAATGATATGAACACAATTGGCTTTACTGATATTGCTGTAAGCATTGCGCTCAAGACACTTTTGGCAAAAGATTTTTTAAACTCAGATATTTGGAATCCAGATAGGTATAATGATGAACCATATGCTGTATATACAATCACTACCGAGGGTGAAGGTTGGTTAATTGAAAATCAAGATAGGTTGAAACTAAAAGCTGAGGATTAATAGGTCGGGGAAGTGCCGAGGTTAATGCTCTGAAAACGGAAATGCTCTGGGTAATACCTCGAAACTAGGACAGGGCAATCTCGGCGTAGGTGCGGATATGAAGAAGCATCTCCCGGGCCACACCTTACCCAAATACTCGAAAGAGGCCAAGGACGACACGTTGTTCCACTACACAACGGGATTTGGCCTGTTAGGGATACTGACTTCAAGCCAGTTGTGGGCGACCGCGTTTTATAGAAGTGGCCCCTGATTCTTGGACAGCTCACTAAGTGAAAATTCTGCCTGTCATTATGCTTCTTTCTCGCCTTCTGGAGCCTCTCCATAGACAGAATCGGGTATTCGTCGGTTCAGGGCTTGGTGCCGAAGTTCTGTATTGTTAAATCGGAAATAGTGCGTCAGGCCCATTTTCTTTTCGCAGTACTTTTTAGTGTGTGTTCGTTTTTTCCTCAACTTTGTAAAAAAACCGACCTCTTGTGTTTCAGGAAATTAAATTAAGAAAAAGATATTAAATAGAGGCGTTAGAAGTATGGTTATATCGGTGCAACTTCTCAACAGATACTGGGTTAAGTGTTAAAGGTTTATGTGGGACTATTCCTATAGCTGGCTCTCGCTTTATTCCAACATAATCATAAAAAATTGGTGATATTGCAGCAATATCCCACCTCTCTCCAATTCCCACCTGCTTTACATACGAAAATGACAATTTATATTGTTGACAATTTTGAGGAGCAGCATGGGTGTTTTGTCCCATCCCTATGAATCCCGATTGAAAAAGTATTTCTATTAATCTCTTTTCATTATTTACGATTTTTTTTGTTCCGGCATCTTGCACAAGCCCCAGACCATTTTCTCGCAAAAAACCTTCAATTTGTGGTTTTTGCCAAACATTGGGCCGTCCTCTAAACAACGCTACTAAATCCTCAAATCCTAAAAAAATTAATTGGAAATTATTAATAATCGATTGTGTGATTTTGATAGACTGGGCTTCCACACATGAAATAACTAGTTCAGATTCATCCTCATCCGAAAGGTTTAAAAATTCTTCTTCATTTAGATCATGGCTATACTTTGCGTTAAAAATTGACGAACAAAGATCCAATACAGTTCTAGGTGTATATAAACTATGGCGAAGGATATATTGAAATAACTCCTCCATTTGAAAAACTTTATTTTTGATCTGGGGTTTAAAATATCTATTCCATGTGTGTTCATTAGCAATTGAGTATTTATCTCCGTCCCATCTTGGATTTGATTTTTTAATATTTAATTCAATTGCAATTCGTTTATTTACAAGACTTTTAACTAATTCGGGTTTATCCCAATTTAAATAAACTGTCCTCCCATCTACTTTATCCTTATTCCAAAGAATGGTGTTTTCAAATAATTCTGAAGGAATAGCTAAAGCTATTCTAAATGGGATCTTTTCTATAGTTGCGTGATCATTAATTCGCATTGTTACAGCCACTAGGGCGTTGTAAAAAGCTCTGTTCCTTATAGAATAATCAAAGCCGTAATCATCAATGTTGTCAACATACAGCCAAAAAACTTCTTGTCTGGTTTTTAGAAATTCATATAACTTTTCAACCGATGTATCATAGGAGATGCCCTCCAGATTTTCTAAATTTTCGGTAATTTTTTCAATTTGACTTAGACCGTCAGATATCTTTCGTAAAAATTTAATTCCTTTAAATATTATGGGCCCTTCAATTAGGGCATTTGTTTTAAGGAAATTATAAATATCTTTTTCTGGACCCCTAAGATACCTTTGATGCTTTCTACACACTAGACTATGCATTGTTGTTATATGGAGCAAAAAATCCAAAACTGTGGAAATTTGTTCCTTAATTTCATCTTCAAAAACTTTAGCTTCATGTTTGTCAATCGGATTGGTAAATTTGCGGGAAAGTGCACGGTAAATGTTAAAAACAGCACTTGCCATTCTTCGTCCTGGTCGAATAATCGCGTTGT
>JAHZIZ010000420.1 GCA_022601215.1 Bacteroidota bacterium | reverse complement strand
GGTCCAATGGGGGATACTGGCCATCATGCCTGCGGAGTGCATATGTTAAAGAATTTGTAGATGACACTGAAACAGCTTAAGAAGCAATTTTATAGTCAGCTAGAAGGCAGGTACCCAACTGAGGAGATTCAATCTTTTTTTTCAATCTTATCCGAACACTTTCTAAATTATTCTAGAATAGATACCGTGTTAAAAGCAGAGGAGCGGGTATTGGATGAGCAATTGCGCTATTTTGAAGATGCACTTCTTCGTCTAGTACGACATGAGCCTGTTCAATATATCACTGGTGGCACCGAATTTTATGGGCTGCCATTTTTTGTCAATGCCAGCACGCTGATACCACGCCCTGAAACAGAAGAACTTGTGGAATGGATTATCGAGGATCATTGTGAAACTTCGTTAGCGTCTCCTTGTGTATTGGATATTGGAACTGGCTCTGGGGTGATTGCCATTTCTATTGCTAAATATTTACAGAAGGCAAAGGTAGATGCCATTGATATTTCTGTTAATGCCCTAGCGGTGGCAAGAGAAAATGCATGTAGAAATGAAGTAGACGTTTTATTTTCAGAAGTTGATGTGCTTCAAGCCCGTCAGTTGTCTAAAAAATATGACATCATTGTTTCTAACCCTCCTTATGTTCGTGAATTAGAGAAGGTAAAGATGAAGCAAAATGTGTTGGCGTACGAACCAGATGATGCTTTGTTTGTTAGTGATCAAGATCCTTTGATGTTTTACAGGAAAATTGGCGAATTGGCTAAGACCCATTTGACCGATGGAGGATCGCTTTACTTCGAGATTAATGAGTATCTTAGTACTGAGATGAAAAAACTCTTAGAAGAACTTGAATTCTCAGAAATTAAAATAAAAAAAGACATCTTTGGGAAAGACCGAATGATGCATTGTGTTTGCTATGGGTAAACTTAAGAAAATTTGTGTTTTTTGTGGAAGCAGTAGCGGGAACGACGACACTATCACCGCGGCGGCTATTGCGACTGGGAACCTCTTTGTTGATAAAGATATTTTTTTGGTCTATGGAGCTGCTAAAATTGGGGTGATGGGCACTATTGCTCAAACCATGCTAAATAAACATGGGAAAGTGATAGGAATCATTCCGCAGTTTCTCAAGAAAAAAGAGGTTGTGCATTTAGGTTTGACAGAATTAATCACTACAGAGAACATGCATGAGCGTAAGCTTAAAATGCAGGAAATAAGTGACGGTTTTATGGTCTTACCTGGTGGATTTGGGACCCTTGAAGAACTTTTTGAAATTATAACTTGGTTGCAATTAGGATTGCATACCAAACCTATCGGAATTCTCAATGTAAATGGTTTCTATGACGATCTTCTAGAGTTATTGGAAACTATGGTGAAGAAAGGATTCTTGAAAATGGAAAACTATGATTTATTATTAGTAGATACTTCCGAAGAAAAACTACTTCAAAAGATGGAGGCCTTTAAGGCTCCTCAAATTCCTAAATGGTTAAAACCAGAGAGAACATGATCCTTAACTTATTAACGAAACCCCTTCTTTTTTTAACATCGTAAGGTTTCGTTGTTCTAAATGGTTAAATTGAAGTCTATTAACCATTAATTTAAACGTATGAATTCATCTAAAAAGTATTTTGCAGAAGGACTTGGAACCTTTGCATTGGTGTTGTTTGGTTGCGGCGCAGCTGTTATTGCTGGCGTTACCGGCGCAGGACCATCGGGAGTCGGATTATTAGGAATATCACTGGCCTTTGGTTTGGCTGTTGTTGCAATGGCTTATACTATAGGCCCTATTTCTGGTTGCCATATCAACCCTGCAATATCTATTGCAATGATGGTGGCTGGCAAGCTATCCGCCAAAGATACCTTTGGTTATGTAATTGCACAGTGTATTGGGGCTGTAGCTGGAGCGGGTATATTGTATTTGTTGGCTACCGGTAGTGCCGGATTTTCTATGGGTGAATGGGCGCTAGGTAGTAATGGATGGGGGACCGGTTATGGGGGTGCCTATTCTATGCAAGCTGCTTTGATTGCTGAATTTGTGTTCACCTTTTTATTCTTGATGGTCATTTTTGGAACCACAGCAAAAAATGCTTCTCCACAAATGGCAGGCTTGGCAATTGGTATTTGTTTAGTATTAATTCACCTTGTGGCAATACCTATAACTGGAACATCAGTAAACCCTGCTCGTAGTTTAGGTCCGGCTTTATTTTCTGGAGGTATGGCTTTAAGTCAATTATGGCTATTTATTGTAGCGCCAATTGCAGGAGGTATTTGTGCAGCGTTGGCCAGAAAAATCTTTATTGACGATTGATTTTATTGATTAAAAAAAGTGAAAAATGTACGGTCTTGCCGTACATTTTTTGTTTACAATTGCATTTCATCGAAAACGTTTTCGAAAAATTACTCATTCCTAAAAAATAGTTGTAGCTTCAAGTAAATATTAACAATCTAACTATTTAAAAATGAAGACAAAACAAGTATTTTTTGCGATGCTTATGGCTCTAATTTCTTTAGGGGCATATGCGCAGAACAACGTAGCAACTAAAGCAGTGTATACAGGTACAATCTCCTCTGTGGAGTATGTATCTCCTATACTCTCAAGACCAGGAGATTTAGCACCTCCAGATAATACGCCTCGAGAGGCAAAAGATAAGCGATCTATAGCGAACCAGATTGTTATGGGGCAAGACCGTCAAACTGAAAACGATTATTTTGTACGAAATAAGCATCAGCAAGAGCAGAGTGTTAATAGAGCTCCTGCGAGTTTAGTTTTTGATACGTATTCATCGAATTCTCAACCAACGGATCCGTCATTAGCCGTAGGGCCAAATCATGTAATGGTTGTATATAATACTGGATTTATGATTTACGATAAGTCTGGCAATCAATTATTGGGTGAGACAGCTCCTAATCCTGCTATTTTTCCATCTGGTGGATGTTGTGATCTCACGGTTTCTTATGATAATGCCGCCGATAGGTGGGTGCTAACCTTTTTAGGAAGTGGTGCCCAAATAGCAGTCTCCGATGGTCCAAACCCGTTAACCGCGGGATGGTATATTTATAACATTTCTGCCATTAATGATTATCAAAAGTTATCTATTTGGAGTGATGGTTATTATATCACAGACAATACTAGTGGCTCTAACAAAGTATGGGCTCTGGAACGCTCCGCTATGCTAAATGGTGATTCTAACGCTCAAATTGTTGGCTTTAATTTACCTGGGATTGTGACTAGTGGTTTTTTCAGTCCACAAGTGCTAAATGTTACCGATAATAATTTACCGGCTGCTGGCGGTGCTACTGTTGTTTATATGCAAGATGATGCATGGAATGGAGTGTCGAGCGATCATGTAAAGTATTGGACCATCGATGTAGACTGGGTAAATAGTGGTAACTCGACCATTTCTGCCTTTACTGAAATTCCAGTTACTCCGTTTATTGGTGTTTTTGATAATGGGAGTTTTTCTAATTTAACACAGCCAGGTGGTGGGTCGGCAATAGATGCGCTTCAAGCTACAATCATGAATCAAGCTCAATTTAGAAAATTTGGGACCCATAACTCAGCCTTATTTAATTTTGTCGTAGATACCGATGCCTCTAACGGAGAACTAGCGGGTGTGCGTTGGGTGGAGTTCCGTCAAAGTGCCGATAATCAACCATGGACGTTGTATCAGGAGGGCACGTATACCGCGCCAGACGGTAGGCATGCCTGGAATGCTAGTTTAGCCATGGACGGGCAAGGAAACATAGGTATGGGATATACTTCAATGTCGGGACCAAGTACCTCATCTACAGTGAGAGTAAGTTCTTATTTCACGGGGAGATTAAGTTCAGATCCGTTGGGAGTAATGAGTTCCTCTGAAGAGCTCATTGCGAATGGTAATGCTAATTTTTCAGGGACACGTTACGGAGACTATAGTAAGGTGGATATTGACCCTTCAAATGATTCTTCATTTTGGTTTATTACTGAATACATAAATAATAGTCGAAAAGGTGTTGTTGGAGTTTTTCAAATAGAAGCTGGGCCTGTAGATACAGAAGCTCCTTCCGATCCCACAAATTTAACTGCTTCTAGTATCACGGATACTGGTGCTTTACTGAATTGGACCGCCTCTACAGATAACATCGGTGTTTCTCAATACAACATATCTATAGACGGAACCCAAGTTGGAACTTCGGGAACAAATTCGTTTACCGTTACGGGTCTATCTCCTCTTACCACGTATACGGCAAGTGTGGTGGCTCAAGATGCGGCTGGAAACCTTTCTGGTAGTGTTAGCGTATCGTTTACAACTTTAGATGGTCCACCACCAGCTTACTGTGATTCGGCAAGTACAAACATCAATGACGAATTTATTAGCAATGTTCAATTAAACACCATTAATAATAGTTCTGGAGCTCAGTTTTACTCAGATTTCACGGCTATCTCAACCTCATTATCTGAAGGCCAGTCGTACACTATTTCAGTAACACCGACCTGGACAGGGACCATTTATCAAGAAGGGTACGCCGTTTGGATTGATTATAACAACAATCAAGATTTTGATGATGCTGGTGAGTTGGTGTGGTCGGCTGCTGCAAATACAAACAGCCCAAATTCAGGTACATTTACAGTCCCTAATGGCACCTCTCTAACTTCGGTTAGAATGCGTGTTTCTATGAAATATAATGGAGTACCCACCTCTTGTGAGACTTTTACATATGGAGAAGTCGAAGACTATACCATTAATTTGGAAACTGGTGGCGGAAATGGTCCAGGAGTGATTGCCGGGTACTATTTTGAAACTGGTTTTGAAGGATGGAGTGATGGTGGAAGCGATTGCGCACGTATTTTTAATACGTCACGAGCCTTTGAAGGAGATTATTCAATTCGTTTGCGAGATAATTCTAGTTCTTCAAATACTGTTTCACCTGCATTGGATTTTTCCGGAAATTCTGAAATTAGTATTGAGTTCCATGCGTATGCTAATAGTATGGAGAATGGCGAAGACTTTTTTGTTGAGTTTTTTGATGGAACCTCGTATCAAGTGATTGGTAATTATGCAAGAGGTACCGATTTTGCTAATAATGCATTTTTCACAGATACTATTATCTTGGATGCAGGGAGTTATACATTTAATGATAGTAATAGAATTCGTTTTAGATGTGATGCAAGTGGCAATGGAGATAGAATGTACTTTGATCAAATAATTGTGAGTGGAGACAATGTATCTTCCATGGCTCCAGTGATTCCACCTTCTAATTCTCTAGGAGAGGAGCTTAAGTCGTTTACGCGAACTTCAGTCGATAATATTAAGTTGTTTCCAAATCCGGCTCAATCTGTTATAAACATTGAGATTAATGAGGGTAGTTATGATGAAATTGTAGTATTCTCAACAACAGGTAAGATTGTTTATTCCACTAAAAGTGAGGAACAATCTATTCAAGTAGATGTATCTCGATTAGCATCAGGGACATATTTTGTTAGATTTGTTTCTAATAAAAAGGCGGTGACAAAGCGTTTCATTAAGGAGTAGGTTTTGTCTGAATAAAATTTAAAAGGTCGCTCTTTGCAGCGACCTTTTTTGTTTATAATTCGTTAATTAAACCTGTGAATTTGGTATCCGTTCACAGGTTTAATTTTTTAGTTTTGTTTGTATGAATGCAGAGCAACAAATTAGGCAACTTAGAGAAGAGCTTCGAGAACACAACTATAATTATTATGTTTTGGATAATCCTACTATTAGCGATTATGACTTCGATATAAAATTAAAGCAACTTCAGACGTTAGAAACTGCGCACCCTGAGTATTATGATGCAAACTCACCTAGCTTACGTGTGGGGGGTGAAGTAACTAAAAATTTCGAAACTATTGCTCATACATACCGCATGTATTCTTTGGATAATAGTTATTCCAAAGAGGATTTAGAAGATTGGGAGAAACGGATAAAGAAGATGGTTGATGGTGCGGTACAATATACCTGTGAGCTTAAGTATGATGGAGCTTCCATGAGTCTAACTTACGAAAATGGAAAATTGGTTCGAGCGGTTACTAGAGGTGATGGTTTTAAAGGAGATAATGTGACTACCAATGTGAAAACAATCAAGTCGGTACCACTACAACTTCAAGGAGATTATCCATCAAAGTTTGAAATACGAGGAGAAATAGTGCTTCCATGGGAGGGCTTTAATGCTATGAATGAAGAACGGGTCGCGACTGGAGAGGAACCCTATCGAAACCCGAGAAATACCGCATCAGGAAGTCTAAAGCTACAGGATAGTAGCGAAACGGCGAAGCGCCCGCTAGAATGTTTGCTTTATAGTATAAAGGGAGAGCGGCTTGGAATAGCGACTCAATTTGAAAATCTTGAAAAAGCTCGTTCTTGGGGGTTTAAGGTGCCGAGTATAGCGAAGCTTGCGAATAGTATTGACGAAGTGTTGGAGTTTGTAAATTATTGGGATATTCATCGTCATGACCTTCCTTATGAAACTGATGGTGTGGTTGTTAAGGTGAATGACCTTCAGCAACAAGAGGAATTGGGTTATACGGCGAAAGCCCCTCGTTGGGCGATGGCTTATAAATTTAAGGCGGAACAAGTATCTACAGTGCTTCATGAAATAACCTATCAAGTTGGAAGAACAGGTGCTATTACGCCGGTGGCCAATTTAGAACCCGTAGCGTTAGCAGGAACAATAGTGAAGCGTGCTTCACTGCATAATGCAGATCAGATTGCAAAGCTAGATATTAGAGAGGGTGATACCGTGTATGTAGAGAAGGGTGGAGAAATTATTCCGAAAATTATGGGGGTAGTACCAGATAAACATCGACCTTCATCTACCCCAACTCAATACATTGATGTTTGCCCAGAATGTGCCACACCGCTTACACGAACCGAAGGAGAAGCTCAACACTATTGTCCTAATGCCGAAGGTTGTCCACCGCAAATTATAGGACGTATCCAACATTTTATATCGAGAAAAGCAATGGATATTGAAGGTCTGGGTGGTGAGACGGTCGCTTTGTTAGTTGAAAATGGACTCATTACGAATTATGCAGATTTGTACACGCTTACCATAGAACAGGTGATTCCCTTGGAGCGAATGGCTCAGAAAAGTGCGGAGAACATGATCCATGGTATTGCGGCCTCAAAAGATATTCCTTTTGAGCGGGTGTTGTTTGCTCTTGGAATTCGGTATGTAGGGGAGACAGTAGCTAAGAAATTAGCAAAATATACAAAACATATTGATGCGCTAATAGGTGCTTCCGAAGAGGAATTGATTGCCATAGATGAAATAGGAGAACGAATTGCTCAAAGTGTGGTATCCTTTTTTACTTCTGAAAAAAAAATTCTGATTATAAAGCGACTAAAAGATTATGGTGTTCAGTTAAAAATCTCGGAAGAACAATTAGCTAATCAAACTAATGTCTTACAAGGAAATGCTTTTGTAGTTTCTGGGGTATTTGAAAAAGTGTCTCGTGCCGAACTTAAAAAAATGATTGAGGATAATGGCGGAAAAGTGTCGAGTAGTATTTCAGCTAAAACAAGTTTTGTAGTGGCTGGAGATAAGATGGGGCCAAGCAAACGTACTAAA
This sequence comes from Bacteroidota bacterium, assembly GCA_022601215.1. Lineage (GTDB taxonomy): Bacteria > Bacteroidota > Bacteroidia > Flavobacteriales > Flavobacteriaceae > Aureisphaera. Next base: position 3,150 of record JAHZIZ010000420.1, on the reverse strand, counting down.
GCCGAAGGTCTTGGCGTTCCTATTATAACGGAGGATGACTTTTTGGAAATGATTGGTTAAAATCCAAGCAAAAACACCCAAAAAATGTATTTTTGTACAGCAAGCTTACGATGCGCATGTTCGAAAAATTAAAACGAAGGTCTCTTAAAAAGTTGACCGAGAAATACATCTTAGAAAGAGATTATTCTCAGGTTAACTCAAAGGTAAAAACTATTGGGTTTTTGGTAGATGAACAATTGTTTCAGGATTCGGATACGTTATACGAGTTTTATAAACCTTTCAATTTGGTTCCAAAGGATATAAAAGTTTTTTCCTTTCTTGAAGTTAAGAAAAAATTGCCATCCTTACGACAGAATCAGGTGCAGTGTAAAGACTTTAATTGGAAAGGGGAAATGCACAATCCGAATGCAGAAGAGTTTTTAAATACAGAATTTGATGTGTTGATTGGGTATTACAAGGGTAACCATGAGTTTTTAGATGCGATGTTGTCTAAAAGCAAAGCGCGATTTAAAGTTGGGTTCGATGGTGCCGACGAACGGTTGTTTGATCTCCTGATATCGGTTCCCTTAGAAGATGTGAAATTATTTCAAAAAGAATTAAAAAAATACTTAACCATACTCAATAAATTATAATGAAAACACTTATTGGTACAGGCGTCGCCTTAATTACACCTTTTACAAACAACTTGGCCGTGGATGTAGAGGCGTTAAAACGCGTGGTTAATTTTCAAGTGGATAATGGAATCGACTACCTTGTTATTTTAGGAACAACGGCTGAAAGCGCTACATTGACAAAGGAGGAGAAGCAATTGGTTATTGAAACTGTTGTGAAGGCTAATGAAGGAAGACTACCTTTAGTGCTGGGAATAGGTGGTAATAATACTGCCGCGTTGATTGCAGAAATAGAAGAGCGAGATTTAGCGGCTTTCACCGCAATTCTTTCGGTTTCTCCGGCCTATAATAAGCCAACTCAAGAAGGGATTTATCAGCACTTTGCTGCCATTTCGAAAGCGAGTCCTTTGCCTATTATTTTATATAATGTTCCGGGACGTACAGCAAGTAATATGCTGCCAGAAACAGTGGTGCGTCTGGCAACTGAATTTGAAAATATTGTTGCTATTAAAGAGGCCGCAGGAGATTTAGTTCAGGCTATGGAACTCATTAAAAATACGCCAGACGAGTTTTTGGTAATTAGTGGTGATGATATGATGGCACTACCCATGACACTAGCGGGTGGGGCAGGTGTGATTTCGGTTATAGGTGAAGGGTTCCCAAAAGAATTCTCGAAAATGATTCAGCTGGGGTTGCAGCGTGAGGTGGATGCAGCCTACGACTTGCATTATCAAATGGCTCCATGTATTGATTATATCTTTGCTGAAGGAAACCCTGCTGGGATTAAAGCCGTGTTTCAATCCTTAGGTATTTGTCAGGATAATCTGAGATTGCCATTAGTCAAGGTTAGTGATGGATTGAGAGCCAAGATTGAGTCCTTTGTAGCTTCGATATAAGGCTCCAGGTTAGTAGCACGTTAAATATTTCAGAATTAGGGATAGTACTCCACGGTATTCCTATACTTTAGCCAAATAATAATTTTTTGTAATCACGTATAATTCACTACTTTTGCACGATGTTTTTTAAATCTATGAGAACAAGCCTTTTACTAATACTATCAGTCCTTTTGTTGACCTCCTGTAGCGAGTATCAAAAGTTACTAAAGACCGACGATGCAGCGAGAAAATATACGGTGGCAGATTCTCTGTATAAAGCAGGTAAATTAAAGAAGTCTTTACGGCTTATGGAACAGATTGTTCCCGCTTACAGAGGGAAGCCTCAAGCGGAACCTTTAATGTTTCGCTATGCTAATACCTTTTTTAAACTTGAGGATTTTTATTTGTCAGGGTATCAGTTTGAGCGTTTTGCCACATCTTATCCTAAGAGTGATAGCTTAGAAATAGCCTCTTTTAAATCGGCTAAAAGCTATTATGAACTTTCTCCAAAGTTTTCTCTAGATCAATCAGAGACGCAAACTGCAATGGAAAAACTACAGAATTTTCTCAATAAATTTCCAAATTCTGAGTACCGAACTGAGGCAAATGGTCTGGTTTTAGAATTACGCAGAAAATTGGAAAAGAAAGATTATGAAGTAGCGAAACAATTTCTTCATATATCTGACTATAAAGCGGCTATTGATGCATACAGCAACTTTATCTCAGATCATCCAGGTTCTATTCATAGGCCTAACGCGTATTTAGAAAGAATGAAGGCTGCCTATTTGTTGGCACTTAGAAGTGTGCCGTCTAAGGTAGAGGGAAGATTAAAAGAAGCGAAGAAGCACTATGCAAGCTTTGCAAAATATTATAGTGATTCCGAGCTTAAAACGGAGGCAGATGAAATGCTTCAGGATATAGAAAAGCGATTGGCATTACAAGAAGAAACAGCAATTAATTAAGGATTATGAGTGATATTAAAAACAGCGATGCGCCTATCAATACTACAACTATTGATAAAAATTTAGTAGATGCACCTACCAACAACATTTACGAGGCAATCTCTATTATTTCGAAAAGAGCTTCTCAAATTAATGGAGACATTAAGAAAGAGCTTTTAGAGAAATTAGACGAGTTTGCTACTTACAATGATAGTTTGGAAGAAATTTTTGAGAACAAAGAACAGATTGAGGTTTCTAAATTCTATGAAAAACTACCGAAGCCACATGCGCTAGCCGTACAAGAGTGGTTGGAAGGTAAGATTTACCACAGAAACACTCAAGACGAAGAAATATAAACAACGTGATGTCTGTTTTAAGTGGTAAAAAAGTATTACTGGGCGTAACTGCCGGTATTGCCGCTTATAAGAGTGCTTTTCTTGTTCGATTGTTGATTAAGAGTGGTGCCGAAGTAAGGGTGGTAATGACCCCTTCGGCAAAGGAATTTGTAACACCACTAACGCTATCAACCCTATCTAAGAATGAAGTTTATTCTTTATTTACTAATGAAGATGATGATAATGCCCAATGGAATAACCATGTAGAGTTAGGCCTTTGGGCTGATTTGTTTATAATAGCTCCTGCCACGGCCAATACCTTATCAAAAATGGCACAAGGCACGAGCGACAATCTTTTAATTGCCACTTATCTTTCGGCAAAATGTCC
>JAHZIZ010000419.1 GCA_022601215.1 Bacteroidota bacterium | reverse complement strand
GCTGGATATGACGAATGTCCGCATATAAAAACTGCTCATCGAATTCTTGAAACCCACTATTGTATATCCCAACGATAGTAAAGCCTCTACTCCTGGCTTTTTGTTCGTTTCCTTCTTGAAGAAAAAATGTATTTACCCGATCGCCTACATCAAACCCAAGCCTATTAGCTATGTATTCTGATATTAAAATTTCATCGTTGAGATTGTCCTTATAATTTGGCAAACTACCTTGGACCAAATATTCTTCGAAATACTGCCAATTATAATCGGCTCCAACTCCTTTTACAACAATCCCTTCAAAATCCGTTGCGGTTCTAATAACTCCTCCCTTTGAAGCAGTAACTTGAATGTGATCTATACCTTCTACTAAATCAAAATTTGGATAAAACGATTGTTCGGAACTAATAGGTTGTTGAGAATCGTTGCTGTAATTTGCATTGAAGTTGGAAATTACGATGTCTCCATGAAAAGCGGACACCTTTTCGCGTATCTTTTTTTGGAGACCAACACCCGTTGCAATTGACACCATCATGATAACCAAGCCAAGAGCGATAGCAGTAATGGCAATTTTTATTATTGGTGCCGAAATACTACTTTTATAATCCTTGGAGGCCACGATACGACGGGCAATGAAATACTCTAAATTCACAAGTTTATGATGCGATTATCTTTTTTCAAAAATACACTATTAATTGTTCTGACTCTTACACTGGGAAGCTGTTTTTCCTGCGGAAGTGGAAATAGTAACGCCAAGACTGAAGAGGTAGTGATTCACGATACGGTTGATATTAAGAGCAAAGAGACCAAATCAGTTGAAATGGAAGAAACAACTGAACTGGTTTTAGGCATAGAAGACACGCATACCTATCTACCATTATTATCTGATAAAAAAGTAGGGATCGTTGCTAATCAAACTTCCATATGGTACAACGTTGACAATATTGTCGAAGATGGCCTCAACCAAGAAATTGTTACGCTCACACACTTAGTAGACTCATTATACAACAGCGGTATTTCTATATCCAAAGTTTTTGCTCCAGAACACGGATTTCGCGGTAAGGCAGACGCCGGAGAACATGTGAAGGATGGTATAGACAATAAAACTGGAATTCCTATAATTTCCTTACACGGAAAGAACAAAAAACCGACAACTGCTCATATGCAAGGGTTAGAAGTGGTCGTGTTCGACATACAGGATGTTGGAGTACGTTTTTATACTTACATTTCCACCATGCACCATATGATGGAAGCCTGTGCCGAGGCGGGTATTCCTTTTGTTGTTTTAGACAGACCAAACCCAAACGGACATTATATTGACGGCCCCATGATGGAAGCCGAACATACTAGCTTTTTGGGGTTACATCCAATCCCTCTCGTACATGGAATGACCATTGGAGAATATGCTCAAATGATTAACGGACAAAAATGGTTGAAAGATGGAATACAATGTGATCTCACTGTCATCCCAATGAAAAACTATCATCATGATATGCCCTATTCTGTACCAGTGAGACCCTCTCCAAATTTACCTAATGATGTATCCATTAATTTATATCCCAGTTTAGGGTTATTAGAGGGAACCAACCTCAACGCAGGACGCGGTACGGAGATGCAATTTCAATTAATCGGTTCTCCTCACCTACCTAAGGAAAAGTATCCCTATAGTTATACACCTCAACCAAATTTTGGAGCCAAGCATCCCAAACATAAAGGAACAGAATGCAACGGTTTAGATTTAAGGGAGACATCTCGAATGAGTAGGATGGATCTTTCCTGGATTATTGAAGCTTATAGATTGCATGAGAATAAAGAAAATTTCTTTAATACCGATAATTTCACCGCCCACGCAGGAACCAAAGAATTACAACAACAAATTATCCAAGGCTATACGCATAGGGATCTAAGAAAACATTGGATGAAAGAACTCATTGCCTATGATAAGATGCGTCAAGCATATTTAATTTATGAGTAGCTGAATACTATTTTAACTACCTACCTGTAAAACGCTCCTTGGGTCCTTTTGGGTTTGTTCCCGTATCGATGCGTTTCCGCATGGCTTCCACAATATTGAAAGTCGCCGGGCAAATGGCAACATTTTTTAAGGTTATTTCAGAAATTTTGTGAAAGTTTCTTCGGTTGGTATGTGGATATTCCTGACATGCCTTAGGACGAACGTCGTAAATCATGCAACTATTATCAGCTCCCAAAAAAGTACAGGGAGCGGATTTTAACACATGGAAATTATCCTCGTCCACTTCCAAATAATTCTCAATAAATTTTTGTTCTTTGATTCTAAAGTGCTTGGCAATTCGAAAAATATCCTTATCAGTAAAAATAGGACTCGTTGTTTTACAACAATTTGCACAGGTTAAGCAATCGGTCTTAGAAAACTCATCCTCATGTAATTCCATCATTAAAGCATCTAAATGCTTTGGTGGTTTTTTCTTGAGCTTCGTAAAAAACTTTTTGTGTTCCTTATGCGTATCTTTGGCACGCTGGGGAAGTTGATTTAAGATATCATCCATGATTCAAAAGTACGAAATACCCCTAACCACTGCTATTTTTTATCCAAAACTCATGAAAGACATTTTAGGTAAGGCATTACTAGATTATCATAACGGAAACTATTCCGAAGATATTCTCACCGAAACTAACATCAGTGAGGAAGACCCTCTGCCCCTTGCATACCTCTTTCGAAGTTATGCCGAAATGCCTACTTTAGAACAAAAGGCGCTTGATATTTGTAAAGGACACACCTTAGACGTGGGCTGTGGCGCAGGCAGTCATGCTCTTTATCTTCAAGAAAAAGGTATAGAAGTAACCGCTATTGATATTTCCGAAGGTGCCGTTCAAGTAACTAGTAAGAGAGGGGTTTTACATGCTCACAAAACCGATATACTCAATTTGTCTCAAGCAAGTTTTGACACTATTTTACTTTTAATGAATGGTACTGGAATTTTTCAAAACATAGACAAGGCTCCTTATTATCTTCGACATTTAAAATCTTTACTTAAAGAAGGAGGCCAAATCTTAATTGATTCCAGTGACTTACAATATATGTATGACACCAATGAAGATGGAAGCATTTGGGTTCCTGGAGATCGCTATTATGGCGAACTAGAATTTACTATGAGTTATCTAGGTGAAAAGACAGAAGTTTTTCCATGGCTATATTTAGACGAGTCTCGCTTCGCAACCATAGCTACTATCGAAGGTTTTCTCTTTGAAGTTATAAAACGAGGTAAAAACTTTGATTATCTCGCAAAACTTACTGTTGCGGAACATAACCATTCTTAACTAAATCGCTCATTTTTGCAGCAAATAGTTCTCGACTCCAATGTCCAGATATTTCAGAGATGTCTGCGGATAAGTCAGTCCTTTTGGCTTCAATTTTTTTCCCCAAATCGCTAGTGAAAAACGCAGCGATTTTTTCACTATCGCTTGCTGACAACGTATTCATATCTTTTAACATTTGCTGAGCTTCAGGTGTTTTATAAAAGGCATACATCTGCTTAATTTCATCATGTGTAAAATGTTTGCGATAAGCAAATGACAGAAAATTGACTAATTCATCCAAGCTTTCAGTTTTGTTTTCCTTGAGTTCTTTCCATTTTGCTTCGGGTACATTTGCACTCATAAACTGCTGTGCCAAAATCCCAAACATCTCATCGTAGGCATTACTATACTGCTCTTTGGTTCCATTAGAGTTTAAATAATCGACAATATCTTTTTGGTATTGATCAACCTGCGCAGTTAGAGAAAAACAAATCAGTGAAAATAGCGTTAAAAAGAAAGACCTCATTTTTTAGCTTGGGTTTTAAAAGTTATGTTTGTAAAATTACAAAAATCAGGCCATGCACCGTATTTATTTAAATTTCTTTTTCTTTCTCTTTCTTTCTATGGCACTTTTTAGCTGTAAAGAAGACGATAGCGACAACAGTGCTGTGGATCCAACTGCAGAAAACAAAAAAGGATTAGGCACCTCAGCAGAAGACATTCTTTCAAGCGATATATACAATCGGCTTGTTGTGCAACTAGCCTATTCTCAGAATTCTCGTCCAACCGAAGAAGCAATAGAAAATTTTAGAGCTTTCATCGAAGCAAGGGTACATAAATCAAGTGGTGTTTCCATTGTCCAAACTATTGTTGAAGACCAACCCGGCTCTCCCTTTAGCATCGGAGATATTATTGATATTGAAACCAATCTTAGAACTGAATATACAAGTGGTGATAAATTGGCCGTCTTTATGTACTTCACCAATGGTAGGTCCAGTAACGACACAGAAACTTCCTTCACCTTAGGAACGGCCTACAGAAATACTTCTATGGTCATCTATGAGTCCACACTTAAATTATTAACACAACAGAATACTGCTTCTTTACCTGTGCTTGAAAGTGCGGTAATGAATCACGAATTTGGACATATTTTAGGTCTTACCAATATTGTAAATGATGATATCCATCAAGTACATGAAGATCCTAGTCAAGCCAAACACTGTATCGTTGATGAATGCCTCATGTATTTTGATGCCACCAATATTGGAAGAACAAATGTACGCCGTATGTTAGAGAAGGGTGCAGTTCCTCAATTGGACCCACTCTGTATTGCCGACTTACAAGCCAAAGGAGGTAAGTAAATTTCTATTGCCGTTCGAACACCTTTTCCCCATTCACGAAAGTGGCGAGTACCTGTGTATTAGGAATTTCCATTTCTTCGCAAGTCATAATATTAGTATCAAGGATTGTGAAATCCGCAAATTTACCGACTTCGATGCTTCCTTTTTCTGTTTCCTCAAAGTTAGAATAGGCCGCCCAAATAGTCATTCCTTTTAGTGTTTCTTTCCTACTTAACGCTTCCTCATTTCGAAAGCCACCTTCGGGATAATTTTCTAAATCCTTTCTAGCTACAGCAGCATAAAATGTATGCATCGGATTTACGTTCTCCACTGGAAAATCTGTTCCCAAGGCTATCATTCCAGCCTGATCTAACAATGTTTTATAAGCGTAAGCACCTTTAATTCGATCTGATCCAACACGTTCTTCTGCCCAATACATATCACTTGTTGCGTGTGTAGGTTGTACACTTGGAATGATATTCTTGGAGAAATAATTTACATCGGTTGGAGTCACTATCTGGGCATGCTCTACCTTCCAACGAGCATCATCTTCATTTTTCAAAGCCTCAGCATAAGCCTTAAGAACCGATACATTGGCTGAATCGCCAATGGCATGTGTATTCATTTGATAGCCCGCCGCAGCGATTCTATGAGCCACTTCCATTAACTCTGTCATAGGAGTTATCATCGCTCCAAAATGATGTTCCTTATCATGATAAGGTGCTCTTAAAGCTGCCCCTCGTAAACCTAAGGCACCGTCGGCATATACTTTGACAGAACGCACATGTAACCGATCAGTTTTAATAACTCCTTTGGTTAGAAAATAATCAAGATTTTCTGCAGTATTACTCACCATTGCATACACCTTTATCTTCATTTCCCCCTGCTGTTGCAAGCTATCTATCAATGTAATAACTCCTTTATTTAGACCTGCATCGTTAATTGTAGTAAGCCCCAATTGGAAGCAACGCTCCTGTGCATCAATTAAAGCAGATGCATTATAAGTGTCTGAAGCAGATGGAATCGTTGCTCGGACTAAAGACATCGGAGTATCGAT
>JAHZIZ010000418.1 GCA_022601215.1 Bacteroidota bacterium | reverse complement strand
TCAACCAATACTGGAAACCTCTACTTATGATCTGTCCGCTTGACGGGGAAGCTTACACATTGTTTATCTTTATAGATACAAAATAATAATAACGCGTTGCGTATTAAATGGGCATTTACAATTATTTCTTAGTTTTTCCTAAGAATTTTACGATTAAAAAGCCATGATACATAATTAATTGTTTGGTCTTGTTCTTGCTTTTAAGAAACCCGTAATTCAACAAAAAAATTCAGACGAAATAAATTCGCTAACTTCAGTGAAATTATTTCTTGTAGAAAATTCCTTAGCCTAAAGTCTGGTTAAGGAAGAAATTTCACCGAAACTAAGGAGGATTTTGATGAAGTGGACCAACAACAATAATGCTTGTGTAGCTGTTTGGGGGGCTCTATTAGTTCTTGCTCAGAACACCAAACCTTTTTTTGACTCTGATGGAGTGACCATAGGGAGCTTCCCTTATTGGTCGGATTTAGAATCCAAAAGTTCTCGAAAACTCAGAGCAAAGATGTTTGCGACATCGTTAGATAATATTTTTAGGAATTTCAACGGAGCAGAATATGAAGATAGAATATCGAGGTCCAAAGCGATCAATAAAATGACAACCATTTTAATCCAAGATAGTGATACGCTCGCCGATCTAGCCGATATGGTGGACGAACAATATTTCTTTGTTGGCGAGGTAAAAAATGTATCATAGTCGCTATCCCTATATATGCATGCTTTTGATTGTATGCCTTGTAACAGCGTCGACTCCAATCTTTGTATACTCCCAGTCCCTCGTTGAGCGAGTGAACGCACTAAATGACATCGTCACGAATAATAAGGGGCTGGAGAAACCAAGAGATCGTGGACCTGACCCTAATTCTCCAGATAAGGAAAAAGAGCCTTTATCTCTATTAAATCTAGGCGGGGATCTCAATGAAATTATACAAGACCCAACCTCACTCGAAGTGGTTAATCGGGTTATTAAGAATGAAGTTACAAGAGATGGTAGAATTCCCATACTAGAAGACATAGATTTTAAACTTAAGACGTTTGATGAAGTCAACGATGACAATGACTTCGACCTTGGATTTGAATATTCCTATGACAAAAATATCCGAAACGAGGAGTTGTCTACTAACAATGTTTCCGATTACCTGGAGTACAATCTTGACCTTTCATCTCGAGGTACTATTGCTTTTGATCGGAGCAGGAATTTCGCCGACTTTCTCGAAACAAATTTAGATTTCGGTTTTTTCGGCTCTTGGGGCGGTGTCCAAGAGGCTATGTCTGCAACAGAGCAAACGGCTTTTCAGACTCGCTATAACAGTCTTCTAAACGATCTTACCAAGATAAGAGATGAAAAAGAATTATTGACAAGTGAAAAATACAAAGAATTGATTTCAATGGCTCGGAGTAAACTTACAAACCAGGTTGCATTACAGGCAGGTGCAAGATTTGGGTATGAAACAGACCAAGCTTTTTCTAACAAGCAGCTCGTTTATGGAGGTGAATTAGGGGTTGCATTTTCGGGATGGGAAAAATTTGATCAACGTACTTGGGGTACAATTTCAACGGCTGCGAAATTCAATATTTTTGATTATCCCTTTGCCGCTATACGATGGGCTACAAGACTAGATGAAGGGTTCGCACCAAGAAGTTTGAGCTTTCCCTCTGCTCGAATAGGTATTGAATTGGTAGATCCAATAGATAATGACCCACGCGCCGATTTTGGTGATAACACGACCTTCCCACGATTTCATCTAGAATTGTCCTTTAAAACACCTTTATTTGAGTTTCCTGAAGATGGTTTGTTTGGTGAAGGAATTTTAAACCTTGTAGGTCTCGTCTATTTCGACGTGAATTTTCGCTATTACCAAGAAATTGGCGCGACCTCTGAGGTTAAGTCAGCAAACTTGGATGATCCTACTTATTTGGTGCTTACAGTCGCTGGAACAAATGGTCCTTTTATCAGTTATGCCCACGGAAGATTGCCTTTCGACCGGAAGAATGATCAAGTTTATCAATTGGGATATAAATTTCATTTCTAAATTTTATTAACGGCCAAAACTCAATTTTCGCTAGTTTCTCAATAATTCCAACGCTCGAGATGAAAAATGCTGTATTTGGGTATCTACATTAGCTTCTTAACGATATTCTTTTTCCAATTTTCAGCGGTGGCTGTCGCGGGGACTATTGCAGAAAATAATAAAATTATTCAGAAATTAGCTGAAGCTGAAACACCTGGGCAACTTGCTCAGGCTTTAGAGAAAAGAGGCATATCTCCCAAGAAAATTAACACACAGTTGACCGCAATTGGTAGCGATGGAGTACAAATGCAGCTTCTGCCAAGTCAGACAGAACTGCCTACTCATGAGAGAAAAGCATCCACTATAGTAATAGTAAGAAATGTTACATCAAGCCCTATATATGACCTAGAGTTGTCTTGGCTGACCGATATGGGCATTCCTTTTCCGCTGAAGGAAAATGACGCATTAAAAAATAAGCTTTCCGCGCGTGAGGAATTTGCTTGGGTTTTAGAATATTCATGGTCAAGAACAGAACATAGCCCTGGAACCATATTCATTCGTATGGACTATAAGGCTAAATTGGATTCTGAAAAGACGAAGACTCCACGAATTTTGGTTGGATCGTTCAATGTTGGAGACGGTTTGGAAAAATCAATACCGGAGGATGTGAGCCTTAAGATAGAGGGAAGTCTCGACGAAATATCCGAATTTCGTGATGGAAGTCTTTATATCCTTGTTACGAATGAATCCCTGCAACCTATCAAGGTTCACTCTGTTGAATCTAGTCTCCCCGAAGGTATACATATCCGCGACCCTAGCATTAAAGATGACAAGATAAATATACTGCCAAAAACGGTTAATATTAATAAACCTGTATTTAGAAAGCAGACTCTTTCTATTCCTAATAGGGTTACTTTAGACAAACTTATGCCTCCTCAATCCGGAACACATCTACTCCTATTTTTAGTGAAATACTCTTGGGAAAAGGATGGCCAGAATCATCAAGGAAGTATTGTAATTTCGAAAGAAATTAGTGTTGGAATTCCTTATATAACAGAAATGCTAACCCTGATTGGAGTGCCAGTTTTTTTTCTGCTACCGGGATTTTTGACAATTGTTACGTTCAAGTGGGTATCGAAATCGCTTAAGAAGGATTCTCCAGACCAGCTTACACTTAAACAATTAGCCAATCTAAGTTTTTGGATAAAGGTTATTACTCTTTCAGGTTTTATGTTAGCGGCGTTTAATCATTTCCGCTTTAAGCGCGATTTGTTAAAAGGGTACACTTTTGGAGATGCCCAGGAGGTGTGGTTGGTATCGATAGCACTTGGTATAGTTTTATACTTTTGTCATAGAACTATAAATAAATTGTTGCCCAATTTTTTCACGACAATTCATACAAAGTGCACTAGTTTTTTCATTGAAGGGACTAGTTCTTGATCTGGTTAGCAATGCTCGTAC
>JAHZIZ010000417.1 GCA_022601215.1 Bacteroidota bacterium | reverse complement strand
GAAGTTTGTCGGATGCGGAACATTCCAATGATTGTATTTATAAACAAATTGGACCGTGAAGGTAAAGATGCCTTTGAATTATTAGATGAAATTGAACAAAAGCTACACCTTAAAGTAACCCCTCTTTCTTTTCCAATTGGGATGGGTTATGATTTTAAAGGTATTTATAATGTATGGGAAAAAAATGTAAATCTATTTAGTGGTGACAGTAGAAAAAACATTGAAGAAACCATTGAAATAGAAGACGTTACCTCTACAGAGCTAGAAGATCTTATTGGAGATGATGCAGCCGCAACCTTGAGAGATGAGCTTGAATTGGTTTATGAGGTATATCCTAATTTTGACCGTGACGCATATCTTGATGGTAATCTTCAACCTGTTTTTTTCGGCTCTGCATTGAACAATTTTGGAGTACGTGAGTTGCTTGATTGTTTTATAGAAATTGCGCCCAAACCAAGACCTAAAGAAAGTGATACTCGGCTTGTTCTTCCTGAAGAGGAAAAATTTTCTGGTTTTGTCTTTAAGATCCATGCAAACATGGACCCTAAACACCGTGATAGGCTTGCTTTCATCAAGATAGTCTCGGGTACTTTTGAAAGAAATGTACCATACCTTCACGTAAGAAACGGTAAAAAGATGAAGTTCTCGAGTCCCAATGCTTTCTTCGCTGAAAAAAAGCAAATTGTAGACATTTCTTATCCTGGTGATATTGTTGGATTGCACGACACGGGTAATTTTAAAATTGGCGACACGCTTACGGAAGGCGAACAAATGCTATATAGAGGAATCCCAAGTTTCTCGCCGGAGCATTTCAAATACATCAACAATGCCGATCCATTGAAAAGCAAGCAGTTAGAAAAAGGGATTGATCAATTGATGGACGAAGGTGTTGCTCAACTTTTTGTCCTAGAATTGAATGGAAGAAAGGTGATAGGTACTGTTGGGGCTCTACAATTTGAGGTAATTCAATACCGCTTAGAACATGAATATGGAGCCAAATGTCGATATGAAAATCTAAATGTTCACAAAGCGTGTTGGGTCGATCCTTCAGATGTTAAAAGTGAAGAATTCCTTGAGTTCAAAAGAGTAAAGTCTAAGTTCTTAGCCAAAGATAAACGAGGCCAATTAGTGTTTTTCGCAGATAGTGCTTTCACCTTGCAAATGACACAAAGCAAATATCCTAATGTAAAATTACATTTTGTAAGTGAGTTTGAAAGCATGACAGAATAATCAAAGCTAATTACTAGTCATAAAAAAGCCCTGCGATTTGCAAGGCTTTTTTGTTTTTTAAGCTTCTCCTGTAGGTCCAAAATTAATTGGCATAGGAGGTTGCTTATTTTCCTTTATTTCTCCATGAGCGCTCTCAAAACGCTGCACATTATCATGCAAGGCTTTTAAAAATCGTTTTGCATGCTGTGGTGTTAACACAATTCTAGATTTAACTTTACTCTTAGGCACTCCGGGCATAATAGTCACGTAATCAATCACAAACTCACTTTGCGAATGATTAATAATCGCTAAATTACTATATATCCCTTGTGCAACATCAGCATCTAACTCGATGTTGATCTGTCCCTGTTTTGGTTTCTTCTCTTCTGCCATACTGTGGTATTAAATAAAAAAGGGACATTATTACTAATGTCCCTTTTAAGTTATTTGAGATTAGTTATAATTAACCTCTTGCTTATCGCGAGTCATTTCTTCCAACTCCTCCTTAGAGCCTACAATAATAGTATCATATGTTCTCATACCTGTACCGGCTGGGATTCTATGTCCTACAATTACATTCTCTTTCAAGCCTTCTAAAGTATCTACTTTACCGCTTACAGCAGCTTCGTTTAATACTTTAGTCGTTTCCTGGAAGGATGCCGCAGAAATAAACGACTTCGTTTGTAGGGACGCTCTAGTAATACCTTGTAGTACCGGGGTAGCGGTTGCTGGCACTGCATCACGTCCTTCAATTAATGTCTTATCTTCTCTACGTAAGATTGAATTCTCATCTCTCAGCTCACGAGCTGTTACAATTTGCCCTTCTTTTAAGTTTTCAGATTCACCAGCATTCTCTACTACCTTCATTCCGAAAATCTTATCGTTCTCTTCAATAAAGTCGTATTTATGTGCCAATTGATTCTCTAAGAAGGTAGTGTCTCCCGGATCTACAATTTGTACTTTACGCATCATCTGACGCACAACAACTTCAAAGTGTTTATCATTGATCTTCACTCCTTGCAGACGGTATACCTCTTGAACTTCGTTCACTAAGTATTGTTGTACTGCTGAAGGTCCTTTAATTTTAAGAATATCAACTGGGGTAATTGCACCATCAGATAGTGGCATTCCTGCACGTACAAAGTCATTCTCTTGAACCAGAATCTGATTAGACAACTTTACTAGGTACTTCTTGATCTCTCCTAAACGAGACTCAACAATAATCTCACGGTTACCACGCTTGATTTTTCCGAAAGAAACCACACCGTCTATCTCACTCACTACAGCTGGATTGGATGGATTACGCGCTTCAAATAATTCGGTTACACGTGGAAGACCTCCCGTAATATCCCCTGCTTTAGCAGACTTACGAGGAATCTTAACTAAGATTTTACCAACTTTAATCTTATCATTATCATCAACCATTAGGTGAGCCCCAACTGGTAAGTTGTACGAACGAATAACGTCTCCTTTGGGTCCTAAAATTTGAAGTGTAGGAATCTTTTTCTTATCTCTTGATTCAGAAATTACTTTTTCTTGGAAACCAGTTTGTTCGTCAATCTCCACTTGATAAGTAATCCCCTGCTCAATGTTTTCATATTTGATCTTTCCTGCAAATTCAGAAATAATCACACCGTTATATGGATCCCACTGACAAACAACATCTCCAGCCTTCAGTTTCTGACCATCTTTAATAAAGATCGTAGATCCATAAGGAATGTTATTGGTACTTAACGTAATTCCTGTTTTCTCATCAATCAATTTGATTTCAGATGTACGAGAAATTACGATATCAACAGTTTTCCCATCAGCATCTTCACCCTTCACTGTCTTCAGTTCTTCAATTTCTGCTTTTCCATCAAACTTCACAGAGAGTTTATTCTCTTCTGAAATGTTACCAGCAATACCACCCACGTGGAATGTACGCAGCGTTAACTGAGTTCCTGGTTCTCCAATAGACTGTGCTGCCACAACTCCAACGGCTTCTCCTCTTTGCACCATTTTATTGGTTGCCAGATTTCTACCATAACAGGTTGCACATATTCCTTTTTTGGCCTCACAAGTAAGCGCTGAACGAACTTCGACCATCTCCACTGCAGAAGCATTAATCACCTTAGCAATTTCATCATTAATATGCTCACCAGCTCCTACTAATAGTTCCTTAGTAAGTGGATTCACAACATCATTTAAGGAAGTACGCCCTTTAATTCTATCTCCTAAGGTTTCAACAACCTCTTCATTCTTCTTAAGTGCTTTAACTTCAATTCCTCTCAACGTACCACAATCTTCAATATTGATAATAACATCCTGAGAAACATCAACTAGACGACGTGTTAGGTAACCCGCATCTGCTGTTTTAAGTGCCGTATCCGCTAATCCTTTACGCGCCCCGTGAGTAGAGATAAAGTATTCAAGAATTGAAAGCCCTTCCTTAAAGTTAGAAAGAATCGGGTTTTCAATAATTTCACCTCCACCAGAGTTAGATTTCTTTGGCTTAGCCATCAATCCACGCATTCCTGTTAACTGACGAATCTGTTCTTTAGATCCACGTGCTCCAGAGTCAAGCATCATATACACAGAGTTAAACCCTTGCTGATCTTCACGAATACGTTTCATAGAAAGTTCGGTCAATTCAGCATTAGTAGCTGTCCAGATATCAATTACCTGGTTGTAACGCTCGTTATTGGTTATTAATCCCATGTTGTAGTTGGCGATAATACCGTCTACTTGTGAGTTGGCACTATCAATCATTCCCTGCTTCTCTGCCGGAATAATAATATCACCTAAACTAAAAGAAAGTCCACCTTCAAAGGCAAACTTATATCCTAGGTTCTTAATCTCATCCAAGAATGCTGCTGTTTCAGGAACAGAAGTTACTTGTAAGATTCCACCTATAATATCACGAAGAGACTTTTTAGTCAATACTTCGTTGATATATCCAGCTTTCGCTGGTACTTTATCATTAAAAATTACTCGACCAACAGTCGTAGTAATAATCTGTGTCGTTAACTCTCCTTCTTCATTAAGATCCTTCGTACGCACCCTAATTTCAGCATTTAGATCCACACGTTTCTCGTTATAGGCAATAGTTACCTCCTCTGGGGAGTAAAACGTTAACCCTTCTCCTTGAACCGTATAATTCTTGTCTGTCTTACGAAGTTTTGTCATATAGTACAGCCCTAATACCATATCCTGAGATGGTACCGCTACTGGCGATCCATTGGCAGGGTTTAAGATATTATGAGAAGCTAACATAAGTAACTGCGACTCCAAGATCGCTTCTGGCCCTAACGGAAGGTGTACAGCCATCTGATCACCATCAAAATCCGCATTAAATGCCGTACACACTAGCGGGTGTAATTGGATTGCTTTTCCTTCAATCAACTTAGGTTGGAAGGCTTGGATTCCTAAACGGTGAAGCGTAGGAGCACGGTTTAGCAATACTGGATGCCCTTTAAGAACGTTCTCCAAAATATCCCAAACCACTGGCTCTTTCTTATCTATAATTTTCTTCGCAGATTTCACTGTTTTTACAATCCCACGTTCAATCAACTTACGGATTACGAAAGGCTTGTACAATTCTGCCGCCATGTCTTTAGGAAGACCGCACTCAAACAATTTAAGTTCTGGCCCTATAACAATAACAGAACGTGCAGAATAATCAACACGCTTTCCAAGTAAATTTTGACGGAAACGTCCTTGCTTTCCTTTCAATGAATCTGAAAGTGACTTTAATGGACGGTTACTATCTGTTTTTACTGCTGACGATTTTCTAGTATTATCAAATAATGAATCAACAGATTCTTGAAGCATACGCTTCTCATTACGCAAGATCACCTCGGGTGCTTTGATCTCCATTAATCGCTTAAGACGATTGTTACGGATAATCACACGACGGTATAAGTCGTTAAGATCTGAAGTTGCAAAACGACCTCCATCCAACGGTACTAGCGGACGTAATTCTGGTGGAATTACAGGCACTACCTTCATGATCATCCAAGCAGGTTGGTTCTCACGGTTCTTATTTGCATCTCTTAATGCCTCTACTACTTGAAGACGCTTTAAGGCTTCTGTTTTACGTTGCTTAGATGTTTCATTATTTGCTTTATGACGCAATTCGAATGAAAGAGTATCTAAGTCAATACGATTCAATAAATCGATCAAACACTCTGCCCCCATTTTTGCAATAAACTTATTTGGATCACTATCCTCTAAGTATTGATTCTCTTGCGGAAGAGCATCTAAAATGTTTAGGTATTCTTCTTCGGTTAAGAAATCCATTTTTGTCAATGGCTCTCCTTCTTCATTCTTTGCAATACCAGCCTGAATTACCACGTATCTCTCGTAGTAAATAATCATATCTAACTTCTTAGAAGGCAATCCAAGAAGGTATCCAATTTTATTCGGTAACGAACGGAAGTACCAAATGTGAGCCACTGGCACCACTAGGTTAATGTGTCCTACACGGTCACGACGTACTTTCTTCT
>JAHZIZ010000416.1 GCA_022601215.1 Bacteroidota bacterium | reverse complement strand
TCTGAATTATTAAAAAAGGTCCCGTTATGGTTGATGTTGACATGGGCACTACTCGATTCAAACCCTTGTGTGGTAAAACGCTGCTTAAATTGCATTTTTATTGAATCTCCAGGCCGTAAAGGCGTAGTAAGGTTGTAAATGGAGTAATCAAACTTTCCATATTGGTTATCCTCTGTAAATCCGCTGTCAAAAGAAATATGATCTAGAGTGACATTATCTTCAATGAGTTTCTGAACGTGAATGGATGCGATGTCTTCAGTATGTGTGTTTTTTAGCATATAATAACCTTCAACCGTATAGTCTCGGGTGGAAGGATATAGCTCTACTTGAAGGTTGACAGCGACTAATTTTGGCTGTGGTAGATATTCAAATGGCTTGAGTTCTTTTTCATAAGCTATTCGAAATGCAGTGGTTTCAGAATCGCTCCAATATTCGTTGACAATGGTAGTATTGTAAAAAATAAAACTCCCAGTAGCTATAAATACCACAAAGACGATGCATGCCAGCCTAATCATTGGCTTACTTACTTTGTTCTTACCAGCTCTAATTCGTTTCGCTAAATTGGTTTCTGTTCCTCTAACGGCGACTATAGATCCAACGATTAATAATAGGATTCCGAAGAGAAACCAATACGATTTGATAATGAGATAGGGTTGTAAAAAGTGACCGTAACCATTCATATCTGAATAGGTTCCTAAGGAATTGCCTCCAAACAGTAATAAATCATAATCGAACCCAAAGGTTCCAAGTGTGATATTGACAATGAAGAACAGAAGAAGGAGCATCACACCAACAAACTTATGATTCACCACCGTTTGAATAAAAAATGCAACGCAGGTATACAGTGCTAAAAAAGGTAAGATTTCGAGAAAGAACCCGTACAGATACACTTGCAGTTCATACTTATAATAGCCACTCCAAGTTTGAAAGATAATACCCGAACTCATTAAAGCGAGCATTAATACGACATATACCAAGTTTAACCCAATATACTTACCTGTTAACTTCATTAAGCTAGACATGGGTGTTGCGTCATAAATTAGATGGAGCTTTACACTTCGCTCCTTCCATACCAGTTCACCCGAATAAAACACCAAAATGATAATAAAGAAATATATGGATGTTTCTTGTAGTTCTTCGACAATAAAATAGGTGGCAGGATAACTATCAACTCCATATACAGTCCCCAGGTTAACTGAGTTAATAAGGATAATAATCATACCGCAAATAACGATGCCCCAAAAGGAAGGTTGCTTGCAAATACTCATAAAATAAAACCAAGAAAACTGTTGTAACTGTACTAATTTTGACCGTAAACCGTAGTTCTTTTTGGCATTTGGAATCGATACATTATGAGCTTCGTGCGTGGTTGCACTCACTGGAGTTTGTCGTTTTTTACTTCGATGTTTTTTTTCTTTGACCACATTAAAATTGAATTTTTTATAGCCGTAGAGCAGTGCTACTACCCCAAGGGATAACCAAAACAATTTATTATACATAAGAGCACCAAAGAAAGGAAGCGCTTGTGTACTCTTTTCTAAGGCTGTCCATGACATTGTCGCATAGGTGGTGGTCGTTAGTGAAAATGGATCTAGTATGGCTTGCCAGAAGTCATTGGTAATAGCTTTAGTGAGCATAAACGCAACAAACAAAATGATCCCTTGAGTATAAACTACCACAAGGTTTCTGCTTAATGCTCCCGTCACAAAAAATAGTGATGCTCCAAAAAATAGCGTGGGTAAGGTGACCATTAGAAACGTTTTAAGGTACACCATGGCATTGAACGCTAATAGGTCGTCTGGGTTATTCCACGGCATAAATTCGCCCAGAAGCATCCCTAGAGGAATACCAGAAAATGCAAATAGCAAGACCGTAAATGACCCTAAAAACCTCCCTATGAGGTAGTCTTTTTTGTGGATGGGCGTAGAAAACATCAGTGACTCTATTTCGTACTCAAAATCTCTCAACACAGACACTCCCAAGATCATGGAGGCCAAAATCATGAATATTCCCGTAATGGCACCCATAGTTTTTGCAATCACTAGAGGTGAATTTTTTTTCATGAGTCCTAAATCGGAACCTTGAAAAATAAAGTCTACTCCTACAATTGAAAATAGAAAAAGAAATAAGAAGAAGACATAGGTGTCTGGTCGTCTAATTCGATATTGTATTTCGAACTTAAAAATATCATACCACATAATTAATTAGATTTTGGATTTGTATTCTTACTTATTTCTGAGAAATACACGTCTTCTAATGCGGCATCGCTAAGAGAAAAACCGTCTCCTGGATTTTTGTCACTTACAATGTGAATGGTTGGTTTTCCTAGAAATAACTTTGAACTTATGACCTGATAATTTTGTTGGTAAGCGTTTAATTCGGTCTTCTCGATTGTTTTTTTATACACTTTGTCTTTTAGGCCTTCAAGAATTTGCAAAGGGTTCCCTTTTAAACAAACTTGACCTTGGTTAATAATGGCCATATTTGTGCAGAGTTCTTTAACATCATCAACAATGTGGGTAGATAAGATTACCACAGTATGTTCCCCTAGTTCGCTTAACACATTGTAAAACCGATTTCGTTCTAGGGGGTCTAATCCTGCAGTGGGTTCATCCACAATAAGGAGTTTAGGATTATTCAATAAAGCTTGCGCAATACCAAAACGTTGCTTCATCCCACCGGAATAGCCTTTAAGGTTTTGTTGTCGTACGTCGTATAAATTAGTTTTATACAACAATGATTTGACCAATTCCTTGCGCTCACTTTTATTGGTGATTCCTTTTAAAACGGCAAAGTGATTGAGTAATACTTCGGCAGAAATTTTTGGGTACAAACCAAACTGTTGTGGTAAATAACCCAGTACCTGTCG
>JAHZIZ010000415.1 GCA_022601215.1 Bacteroidota bacterium | reverse complement strand
GTGGTCGTTATGTTTATCAATTCGGATTGTTCGGCAGGAGGACATAAAGGATATACCTATGTAGATGATGTCTGTGATGAATGTGAAAATGTTAACGAAGGGGATATTGATTTAAATCTAAACGATGAGGATTGTTTGAGCTTTCCTCAAAGTATCACTGGAGACTTTGTATTGCCAGCTTCCGGAAATGTGAGTAATGTGAATATTACTCTCGAAATTTACCAAAGTAATAGTTTGGTTAATACAGTAACGGGGCCTTCTATAAGTGCTCCTAATTTCACCTTCACTTTGTCACCTTCAGATTTTCCGGATCAGAGTGTAGGCCAATGTTATGATCTTGTGGCTGTGCTTACTTTTGATATTGTAGATGCTACAGGAGGCGTTGTTACTGTGACTCAGAAATCTTCAAAAGAAGTTGGAGGAATTCAAGATGGTGAACGTCCTGGTATTAATAACGATGTATGTTTCTGTGATGAACAACCTACGAACGAAGGTGCATACTGTTGTGATGATGAGAATTTGGTAGCCAATGGAAACTTTGAAGCTGGAAACATAGGCTTCTCTAGTAGCTATATACAAACGGCTTCTACCTTTCCAGGGGAGTATGATGTAACAAATTCGGCAGGAGCATTTGGCGCAACGGTAACAGACCATTCTTTTTGTGCAGATCCTGTTATGTATGCTTCTAACGATCTGTTTATGGTAGTGAATGGAAGTACTCAACAATCAAGTACTGCTGTGGTTTGGCAACAAACATTAACTGGGCTAGAACAGGGAGAACGATATAAATTTTGTGCAAACTTCAAAAACATGCCACAATGTACTTTTGATATTTTACCACAGGTGTTTTTAAATGCAGGAACCAGTTCTTCTGGCGCTCAAACTATCAATACAGTCGCAAGTGACCCTTGTGATTGGCAAACTGTAGATATTACTTTTACGGCAACAGGAAGTTCACAAAACATTCAGATTTTATTGGATGAAGGTGGAAACGGAGACGGTAACGATGTGGCTATAGATGATATATATGTTGGAAAATTGTCAGATCCAGACCTTCAAATTACAGTGCAACACGATGGAACTAATAATCAGATCACGGGTTCATTGAATACTATTGCCAATACAGATGATACATTACATGGTTCGGATTGCGAATACTACTGGTATGTAGCCGAAAGTTCAGGGTTCCCAGTAAGTGTGGTATGGAGTACGTTCGCTTACGGAAATACAAGCGGAAGCATGTTACCTCCTTTTGCGTCTATTCCTGGACCGGCTTGGAACTTAACAACAACTTTTCCTGGATATACGTTTGTAGATGATAAACTATATGTTATTGGGATGTATACACCAGAATGCGGATGTTATGGTAGTGGATTTACTTACCAGTTAACCTACAATGGATTAAATGGTGGTGGAATGAGTGAAGAAACTCAGGAAGCGATTATCGATGCCATTCTTAATGGATTAGATGGCGATATTATGGAGGGATCCGTTGAAGAGATTGTGCCAAACACTTTGAGTTTATTCCCCAACCCAGTAGAAGATCTATTTACAGTGCAACTATTGAGTGACACTTTGAGTGAAGTTGAAGTTCTTGATATTAGTGGTAAAAAAGTGATTGGAGAGCGATGGAGTGGAGATCGATCAACAGAAACTATTAATGCGGCATCCTTACCTTCGGGCGTGTATTTTGTTCGAATAAAAGGATCAAATAACCAAATTCATAGAACCAAACTAATTAAGCGATAACCCTTATAATTAAGAGGATAAAGCCCTTCAGAATATAAATTCTTTAATTATGAAAACTACACTACTATTTACAGCCTTTACTTTTTTAATGACCTTTTATGCCAACGCGCAAACGTTTCAGAACAATGTAGGCGTAAGCAATGAGCATTATCACGACATAAATCAAGAGCCCCTAGATGATGGTTCAGATGATTTTATTATAGCCAGTAATTTATTCGATGGCGCCATGAATACTTATGATATTTCCTTGAAAAGAATGAATCAAAGTGGTAATGTGGTGTGGGCCCAACGATACGACGCGGCCCCATTACAAAACGCAAGAGCATTTGATATTGAGGTCTATTTTGACTTAATTTTCATTACTGGATCTGTAGATGTAGCGGGTATAAAGAGCACGTTTATTGCAAAGATTGAGGCGATGAGCGGGACAGTTTTGGATGTGAAATACTATGATATTGTATCTCCAAATTTTAACTCTAGAGGCCTTAAAATAATACAAACAGATAGCGACGTAGATGGGGATTCGATTCCAGATCCTGGTTTCGCAGTAGCGGGATTCTTTAGTGGATGCTATAATGTCGATGTTAATTGCGCTAATAATATTGGATTTGTATTGCGTACCGATATGAACTTAAATGAACTTTGGGCGACCGAAGTAGACACAGGTGTGCCAGCGACAGCCGACTTCGATTTTCTTAATGGAATTACAGAAACTAGCGACGGATTTTTCCTTACTGGAAGTGCCACGGGACTTGATACATCAAATAATACCCATCAAGGTGTATTAGCTCACAAAATTAATTTTCAAGGAAATTGGGTGTGGGATAACAGTTATATTTTTGGTAATTCTCAAGATTTAAGTGTCGATGCATATTATGATGCTGCTTCCGATAAGATCTACGCTTTAGTGAATTATTCAGTATCCCATTATTTCGGAGTGACTGTATTTGACAATGCTACCGGAACTATTGACCCTGTGCGCTCTTGGTATGCGGTTGGAAACGAACTAAACCGTTACGGATTTACTATCATGGAATCGTTAACAAGTCCAAACAATCTTGTTATTTCGGGATACGACCGTGATGAAAACTTTATAGACGTTGCAGGAAATAACGTATTTGCAAATACAAATATCTTCGTTTACGAATTTGAAAAGAATACAGGAAATCAGGTAGGTCCTAATTATCAATACTTAGTGCCTCATACAGAACCTTCGGGAGATGAGTTTAATTTCTGGAATGGACAAATGCCTCTCATATATTATCCAGATATGAGTTTCCTATATGAAAATGCAACCGGGACTGTTTCTAATTATTTTCATGTTGGATATAGAAGAAACAACTCAGCAGATTTTAGTAGGGTCGAATTGATAAAAACTACTTCAGATAAACGCAATGACTGTCAAGACCTTATCCCAACAATTAGTATGAATGCTATTACCACATTAATAATCCAAGTGTCTTCAGGAAATACACCCGTATCAAGCACGCCAATGGCACTCAATGTAAACGGATATAATTTTACTGAAGGGGATTGTGGCGGTACTCTAGGAACAGGAGACGTTGACGTTAATACGGGAACTGTATATCCAAATCCAGCGACCAGTGTATTGTATACAAGCATTCAGAATGCCTCTGTTTATGGAGTGTATGATGCCATGGGACGAAAAGTACGCCAAGGAAGCCTTGACGCCTCTAAAAGTATTTCACTAGAAGGTATGCCAACGGGGATGTACTTCGTGACCATACTGGATAGCGAGCAGAGAACACAAACTTTTAAGTTTATTAAGGAATAATACTGTCACCTTTTCTTTACCCAAGTTGTTGTGTGTGATGGTTGTATCCCGGAGTTTTAAATAGAGCTCTGGGATACTTTTTACTCCCCAAATAAAATTGAGTAACTTTAAACTAACTAAACTGACCGTTATGAATACTAAATACCTCACCCTATCATTAGGACTATGTGCTCTGTTTTTCATTTCTTGCTCTTCAGAAGGTGATGAGAATTGTGATGTTGGAGCTATTCATAGCCCAAATGCGCAAGAAATAATAGATGGAACCCAATATGTAGCAAGCCTGTTAGAATGCAGAGATCCAAGAGTGCAGCGATTCAGAGCCTCTAATATTTCAGGGGCACAAATAACAGCTTCGCAAGGCACTACTATATTTGTCAACCCTCAATCTTTTGAACAAAACGGAATTTTCATTGATGGTGATGTGGATATTTCTTTAATAGAAATGTACCAGCCAGGGGAAATTATTGCTTGTCAGCTTTCAACAAACGGATTGAATGAACAAGGAAATACAGAACCCCTTTTTAGTGAAAGTATTTTTTATCTAGATGTAACTTATCAAGGAACAGCTGTAGACTTTCTGCAACCTCTTAGAGTTTTTGTGCCTTCAGACAATTTAGGAAATCAACAATTTTTATTTCATTCGCCTTCTTGCCCAGACCTCCCGTGTAACGTCTTTTGGGAAGAAACCGTAAGTACCGTTCCTGTTTTTGAAAAACCGATTAAAGATGCTAGTGGCGTGCTAACTTTTGGTTATCAGGCACTAGTAGGTGATGTGGGGTGGAAAAATGTTGGACGTTATAATGAGGACGACAGAGCAAGAAGTATCGTCTATAATAAGGCGCCAATCGGTTATAATAAGAGCAATGGAAATGTATTTATTTGTTACGATACCACAAGTATCGCTATCGGGTTGTTCGACGCTTATGATGAAACCCTTGAGGTGTATTCGGAAAATTATGCTCAGATTCCTACCGGACAAGATGTCGATGTCATTTTTGTTACTGTACAAAACAATCAGTATGAGTTTTCTACTAAGGCTGGCGTGGTAGAAACCGATTTCTTAACGGCCACATTACAAACTACAGCTACCGATGAAGCTGGGCTTATTAACGCATTAAATAACCTTTAACATGAAACAGATTCTCATTGTTATTTGTTGCATAAATCTTGTGTTCTTTTCTGAAATGCAAGCGCAAGTTGTGGTGAATGATACCGTAACTAGAACAGCTCCTGTGTTTTATGATGTGTTGGGGAATGAGGTAACCTTTGGAGCAGAAATGCCTCCTGTTAATCAAGTGGCTGGAGCGCCTAAGGCATTCTATACTTACTATTGGGAGTTTGGCGATGGGGCTTATAGTTTTGAAGAGAAACCAAAGCATCATTATGCTCAGTCGGGCGAATATGAAGTAAAACTATGGAGCACTAACCATTACGATAATGGAAAGCCTCCTGAAAGTAGACCTAAGAAAGTAGCTGTAAATTTTAACGAAGAAGCTGCCAATGAAATGGCCACATCGGATGGAAACTCCCCTTTCGTAGAAGACGATGATTTGTTTGTTAAAACGAACAGAGACGCCTTGCCTAATCAGGATATAGTGCTTATTACCAGCTATAAAAACACGAAAGACTACGTCACTGATGGAAAACTTTATTTGTTTTACAATGACACACAATTTAAGAACAACAATTTTATACTAGAAGATACACGGTTACATCATGGTGAACAAATAAGTAGTGAGGTGTTGTTCGCAACTTCAACCGAAGTAAACGATACCCATTCTTATCTTGCTAATGATGATACTACTTTGCTTATTCAAAGAAGAGCGGTAGAAGATACTACGAAACGTGCGGTACTTCCTGCCACTTTGGATGAGTCCGAAGCGTTGTATAGAGACTATCAGGTAATTCAATTTCAAAATATGCAACCTGGAGAAGAACGTAATATATTTAGAACACTCAAAACGACACCAGAAATGCTCAAAGATACAAGCGCTATAGTAAGCTTGAGAAGTATTTATGTTCCTGATGAGAACTTCGGAAGTCATACGGTTAAGGATACTGAAATTGAAATTGTAACCTCTCATGATCCTAATAAAATGTCATCTAATGGTACCATAATGAACTATCGCTGGGCACGTTTAAAACGTCTCAAATTTAAGGTCCGATTTCAAAATGACGGAGAAGGACCTGCAAATACAATACGACTGGAGGTAGACACTCCTGAAATGTTTGATAAGGAGACGCTACAAATTAGAGACATGTATCCTAAATGTGCGATCTGCCCCAAGGGAAGGGAAGTTAATTATTCATGCCTTGACACCGTACTAAAACAAGACAAGATTATTTTTACTTTTAAGAAAATTTATTTGCCTGGTACGGCGCAAAAAGGAGTCACAGAAAAGGACTCAACGAAAGGATTTGTGAAATACAGTATGAAGTTTGGCGATAAATTTCATAAGACTAAAACACGCAGTAGAACTGCAATATATTTTGATAAAAATGAACCAATTCTCACTAATTATAGTACCACGCGCTTTCTTCCTGGAATCTCCTTAGGGGCAAAAGCTGGATATATTTTTAATCCAGATTTAGACAATAGCAAAGAGTATTTTGCTGGGATAACATTGTCACCTTTTAAAAGTTATAGAGGTTATTTACAAGCAGAGTTATTTTTCTCCGCTAATTCTTTCGAAAGCCTCCGAAATTTCGAGAGCGTTAATCTTAACGAAATAGGTATTTCAGAGATTAATCGCTTTACCGAAGCGAACAAAGAAAATGGAATTACCACTTATTTAGTGCCAATCTCCTATCGATATAATCTCAATAATTTTGTAGCTATTGGGGCTGGAATTCAGTTAAAAATGGATTTGAGCTCGACCTGCCTTTCTGAAACTACAGGAGAGTTTTCTTTAGATATTCCCGGAGAAGGAGAAATCCGAGATCCAAGTCAGGACACCTTTCAGAGAATTGAATGTGATGAGAGTTTTTCCAACTTTCAGAGTGGTTTGTTTCTAGGAGCTAATGTTGGTGGAGTGAGAATCGGTCCTAGTGTAGGAGTGCGCTATGTCTTTAATTTTAATGAACCTACTTCTCAAGTGCAAGTCTACGGAATTTGGAAATTTTAAAAACCATATTATGTGGTTTAGCAGTGCTGCTTTTTACTTCAGCTAGCTTTGCTCAAACGGAAGGTGTGGAAGAGGTATACAAGAAATTGGATGCCTTCATTGCTGCTCCTAGCCCGAAACAAGCTGATGAGTTAAACACTTTTTTAGAGAGGTGGCCAACTACTACAAATGACGAGCATTTGGCAAAGGTGATTTTCTATTGTAATCTCGGCTATTTTCAGAGTGACTTCCTCCAATTTCATAAGGCCATTAGAAGCTATGAAACGGCCAAACAATTATTTCAAAAGGAAAGACTGTCTGACTATGATATGCTTAATGCCTGTTACATTCCTTTGGGTAATTTATATACTAAAACGAATGCTTTGGCTGAGGCGGAGAGTAGTATTAAAGAATATATCTTATTGGCAAGAGAGGATGAAGATCAAGTTGCTCAACAAGCCGGATTATTAAACTTGTCGATTGTATACAAGAGTAAAGGAAGTTATCATGAAGCGATTGCTATACTAGAGGGAGGATTGAAACTGAGTCCCGAAGATAT
>JAHZIZ010000414.1 GCA_022601215.1 Bacteroidota bacterium | reverse complement strand
AGTTCCTCAATAGTATGTAAGACGGCATGATGTTCGATTTTACTCGAAATAATACGAGTCACCCCTAAGTCTCTTACACAGCTATTTAAAATCAAATTATCCGCTTCTGTACCACCTGAAGTAAAAACAATCTCTCCTGCACTTACATTAAAATGAGCAGCAATCTCTTTTCGGCTATTTTCAAGTAAAGATTTAGATGATCTACCATAAGAATGTGTAGATGAAGGGTTACCGTACTCAGTTTTTAAAGCTTCCGACATGCAATAGATCACTTCATTACGAAGTTTTGTTGTCGCTGCACTATCAAAGTAAACTTTTTTCATAGGTCGGGGTGCCACATTTTTGGTTGAAAAAATTTCAGCAAAAATAAGAATATAATATTTATAGTTTAGGCGGAACGCCAAAGAATATGTTTCTTTGTATGAAGTATTATTTGTGAAAATTATGAAGCGAATCCTCATTTTTATAACCGTCTGCCTAATAATCACAAGTTGTGATGATGGAGACATTATTGTAACTAGCTTTGACTTTGATGACAGTACATTACAGATTTGTGGTGGACCTGGAGGGTATTTGTTTTTTAAAATTAATGAAGGTGGGACAGAGTCATTTTCTTTACGACTACCCACAACAGACATATTATTTGTCTCACAAGGAGCTAGAACCTTCACGATTGATGGCACAAATAACACGATAAACTATAGATTGTTTTCTTCTGAAGTTACTTCAGAATACTTTTGTAACGAAATACCTCCTACCAACCCTACTGTTACCACCGAATATGTCGCTGTTTCAGGTGATGCAGTTTTGACAACAATTTTGGTGCTGGATGATAATGATGGAGTACCGTTAGAAGAAGAGTTCGATGCCAACGGTGACCCTATGGATACAGATGGAGATGGCATTCCCAACCATTATGACAATGACGATGATGGAGATAATGTGCTTACAATAAATGAAATTGGGGATGATCCAAATGCTTATCAAAACTCTGATCCAGACGACATCCCTGATTATTTGGATTCAGATGATGACAATGATGGAGTTGCCACGCGGGATGAAGCCGGCGGTGGCACAAATCCTTTTAACTATGACCCTAAGAATACAGGTACTCCTAACTTCTTAAATATTGAGCAAACTGAAAATGTCCCAGCTACTGCCTATATTGAACATTCCTATAATTTTAGAAGTAGTATTGTGTTAGATATCAATAATTTAGTCCTCATTAACGGTGAAGAACAGATAACAAGAGAATTCTTTTCCTTGGGAGAAATTGATGATATTATAAACGAACCGGTAAATCAAACTCCCGATTTCCCAGAAGATTAGACATTCTTATTCTGAAAGATATAGACCTCGACGGCACCCTTTCCATATTTTTGAAAATCAGCGTCATAGAATTTTAGATTGTCATATCGTTTAAATAAAAACTCCAACTCGGCTCGCAAAACACCTTGTCCTACTCCATGGATGAAAACGATTTTTTGAATCTTTTTTGAAATAGCAAAATCCAATTTTCTTTTAGCCGTGTCTGCCTGAAGAATAAGCATGTCGTAATTAGACATCCCTTTGGTATATTTCACAAGTTGATGTATATGAAGATCAACTTCCATTGGAGGCAGTCCTCTTTCTTTAGACTTTATACGTTTTATGGGTTTTCCGGTTTGTTCCTTTTCAGAAATAATCGAAGAAATCTTATCTACTTGAAGTTCCTTGTCAGAAATGTCTTTCTTTTGAACCACAACAAGCTCAGTTGCCGAAAAATCAATTTCGAATTCATCTTCAGTCATAACAGTAACGATTTCAGAAGTGATTTTCGTTATAATACCACTTATATCGTCGTCTAGCACATCGACTTTATCTCCAATTTTCATAACTTTGCAACCATATAATGAGAAACTTAACTAGAACAAATAGCCACAAAGTAAGTTCAATTAAACGGAATTTTCGTACATTATTGTGTCTATTTAAAAAAAAAGTATATTTTTACAACAAACGTGAGCTAGCTGCCCCCATAACTATCTCATTATTAAACTAAAAAGTATGAAAAACCTACTACTTCCCGTGGTCATGTTGTGCACGTGTCTAAGTGCTTTTGCACAATTACATGTTTCACCAAATACCACAGCTGCGACAGACTCCTATGTCTTTGTAAAAGATCAGATTTTGTACGTGGAACAGGACATCAATCTTGTGAGAAACACAAATGACGCTACTACGGTCTCTAGCATTTATCTAAGAGATGAGTCACAATTGATACAGGGTGAATCAGGAGCTACCGCCAATTCTGGTACAGGATGGCTTTCTGTGTACCAAGAGAGTAATTCTGACTCCTATGACTACAACTATTGGGCATCGCCTGTTGGTGGGTCACCTGGCGCTACGGCAGGAAATCGTAATTTTCGGCTTTTAAGAATGGCAGATAGTTTGTCTGTAACCGACTCGGAATATGCATATTATACGTATGAGCATAACGGTTACTCATCACCAAATTTAACAATTTCAATGACTTGGTTTGACAGCTGGAACCCAACGACGCAAAGTTGGTCTTGGATTGGTCCAAGTGGAACTATACCTGCTGGATATGGTTTTACCATGAAAGGTACTAACGAAACGACAGCGATCGATGGAACTACAACAGACCAAGATGCTAATAACCAACGATACGAATTTAGAGGAAGACCTTTTAATGGCGATATTACGGTGCCAGTTCAAACAAGTGCTATCCCTTTTCAAAATACAGTTGAAGATTACTATTATTTCACTCTTTCTGGAAATCCATATGCTTCTGCATTGGACTTAAAAGATGTTTTTTATGAAACTGGTAATGAAGAAATCATTCAATTCGCCTATTGGGATGAAGATCGATCTATCAACTCACATTATTACTTAGATAACAAAGGTGGATACGGAACATGGGTTCCTGGCCCTGAGGCTGATGATACAAACGCTGGTCTGTACGTTAGACCAAATTTCATGAATTACGATGCCGATGGTGATCCAACTACAGATACTGGAGTTGATGGTGAGATAATTGAAAGACGTTATGCCCCAATAGGGCAAGGGTTTATGATCGTTTCTGATTCATTGGATTTAGGAATTCAAACCGTTACTATTAAAAACTCTCATCGTCAATACGTTAAAGAAGGGGCTGCTAACCTTTCTGAACATAAATTCGGCGAAAATAATGAGACAAGTAATAAATTTACTGGTCCAATTACCACACCAGGTGGGGATGATCCAGCACCAGACAACAGTGAATTTTATACTCCACACTTGCGCTTGAATGCCATTTTTGGAGACAATTCACATTTTAGAGAAATGATTCTTGCCTTCCATGATACTGCCACCGATAATTTTGACAGAGGTATGGATGCTAGACACCCAATGGACGGAGCTATATCCGAATCTTATATGCCTTTGCGATACGGAAATCAAGATGATGGAGATCCTGATAAATTTGACCGAAATCTTGTTATTCAGACCGTACCTTATGATGATATTCGAAAAAGAGTGCCGATTGCATTTCAATTAGATAATCAGGAAACTATTGAATTAATGGCAATTGATGAAGTAAACCTTCCTTTCTCCAAGGCATACTTGTATGATAGTGCTAATAACTCCTATCAACAAATTACTGCTGGGGAATCTGCATCGCTCAACTTGTATCCTGGAATTTATGAAGGAAGATTTTTTATCACCTTTAGAGGTCCATATATAGATACAGACGTTTCTCTAGGTGAAGAAATTAACGAGGCTAAACGTGATTTACTTGCGAACGTTGATTTTGTTCAAAATAACCCATCTGCTACATTACAGGTAAACAACCCAGAAGGATTTAATGTAAAAGACTTGTCAATTTTCGACATGACTGGTAAGCTAGTACTTACACAACAAAATCTAGGCCAACAAAATAGATTGTCATTCCCTACAGGTAACTTTGCTGACGGGATATACTTAGTACGTTTAACCACGTCTGATAATTTAAAAGTAGATTACAAAATCAATGTAATCAATAAATAATAGCATACATTTAAGGCATGAAAGAATACATGTTACCATGCCTAAACAAACAACTTTTCGGAGTAGAATGCCCAGGCTGTGGTGCGCAACGCGCCACAGCCTTATTTTTTGACGGTCAGTTTTTAGCTGCCTTCAAAATGTATCCGGCCATATACAGTTTACTCGTACTGGCAATTTTCTTACTGCTTAATGCGTTCATTACCATTCCCTTTTCTAAACAGATAAAATATGGACTTATCATACTAAATGTACTAATTGTAGTGATTAGTTATATAGTAAAAATGAGCCCGTATGTGTAGCAATTTCAATTTTTTACCCTATTTTTAACTATTAACTACTAACAAGAAAATTATGGAACAACAAAAACTACCCAATTCAACTTTAATTCTAGTCTTTGGTATTATCTCTATTGTAACCTGTTGCTGCTACGGTGTGCTCGGTCTCATTTTTGCCATCATTGCCTTAGTAATGGCCAAAAAAGCCACTGCATTGTATATGGAAGCACCTGAGCAATACTCTGGTTTTCAAAATGTAAAAACAGGAAAGATTCTTGCTTATATCGGACTTGGCCTTAACATCTTATATTTAGGTTATACGATCTGGTTATTTGCGACTCTAGGAACTGAGGGAATCATGAATATGCAACAAGAAATGATGGAACAGTACGGTATGTAATTCCATCCCTTATTATACACAATAAGAGCGGCTTTACAGCCGCTCT
>JAHZIZ010000413.1 GCA_022601215.1 Bacteroidota bacterium | reverse complement strand
CTGGGGCACGGCCGATTCCTCGATTGATTTTTGAAATGCTCTCCGAAACTCAGTATAAAGTTCAAAACGAGTCAAAGACAATTAATGGCATTTACAACTTTGGAGAAGCTGTGAGCTTACCCTTTGGCGAAATTACCGTAGTACCCGAATTTACCAAACCAAATTTCTTTAAGAATTTTATTGGGAAGTCAGTAGCCGTTAGTTACCGAGATCTGGATAAAGTGGCGGGAAGATACCAGAATAGAATTAAGGTTGTGAATGAGATTAAGAATAGTAATGTTGTCATCCTTACCATTCAATCTGCAGTACCCGAAAAAGGAAACGATTTCTTAAATGAATTAATTTTTCAATATAATAAAGATGCCATTAATGACCGTAGTCAGGTGGCTAAAAAGACTTCAGATTTTATTGATTCTCGTCTAAATATTATTACACGCGAATTAGATTCTGTGGAGCGTAACAAGGAGCAGTTTAAAAGCTTCAATCGTCTTACTAATATTGAGGCGGAGGCACAACTTATTCTAGAAAATGCCAGTGATTTTGAGAAGCGCCAGTTCGATGTAAATACTCAATTAGAGTTGGCAAACTCTATGATTGAATATATGGAGAAGTCTTCGGTGAATGATTTACTTCCTTCTAATATAGGTATCCAAGGTGATGATGTTTCCAATTCAGTAAATAACTACAACCAACTCATTCTTCAACGTAATAAGTTGTTAAGAACGTCCACCGCTAAAAATCCAGTAGTGGTGAATTTAAGTAATCAGATAGAAAACATTCGAGGTAGTATTTTGAATAGCCTACAAAATACCACCAATTCGCTTAAGATTTCCTTGCGTGACCTCAACTATAAGGAATCCGCCCTCAATTCAAAATTATCTAAGGTTCCTACCAAGGAGAAGGTATACCGTGGGATAGAACGTCAACAATCGATAAAAGAGCAACTCTATTTGTTCTTATTACAACAACGAGAAGAGGCCTCCATTTCTCTTGCTGTTACAGCCTCTAAGGCAAAGGTAGTTGACAAGGCCACTCACTTTAATGTACCTGTAGCTCCAAATAGCTCTATCATCTATCTGGCGTCAATATTAGCAGGTCTATTGGTTCCCTTTTTAATTATTTATTTGAAATCTTTACTGAATAACAAGGTATGCAGTCGATTGGATGTAGAAGATGTCCTCACTAATACGAGTTTGGTGGGAGAGATTCCAAAACTGAAAAAAGGAGAGGAAGAATTAGTAAAGGTAAATGACCGAAGTATTTTGGCGGAGTCTTTTCGAATTTTGCGAACGAATTTGCAATATCTATTTATCAACAAACTAAATGAAAGCGATACCGCTAATACCGTGTTTGTGACTTCTACCATTAAAGGAGAAGGTAAAACTTTCGTTGCCTTTAATTTAGCACTAACCTTGGCAAATACAGGAAAGAAGGTAGCTCTCGTTGGTGCAGACATAAGAAACCCTCAACTACAGCGATATTTACCTAAAGAATCTCAGTCTAGAAAAGGTCTTACCGAATTTATCATAGATCCAAGTCTAACCATCGCTGACCTAGCTGCAACAAGTATTTATAATGATAATTTGTGCATTGTGTTATCCGGAATTATTCCTCCAAATCCTGCAGAATTATTAATGGAACAGCGAACCAAAGATTTCTTTAGCGAAATTAAGGAGCTGTATGATTATGTGGTGGTTGACACCGCTCCTTCCATGTTGGTAACCGATACGGTAATTATAAATAAGATGGCGGATGTTACTTTGTATGTTGTACGTGCCAACTATACTGAAAAACGCCTGCTAAACTTTACAGCAGATACTATAGCCGATGGAAGACTCAATAATGTTGCTACGGTGTTAAACAGTGTCTCATTGATGAACTTCGGTTATGGAAATAAGTACGGTTATAGTTATGCTGAAGAACAGAAAAGTCGCTTCCAGCGTTTGTTTAGATTGTAACATGTAACACCCTAAAAATCATGAAAATAGTTTTTATAATCGCATGCCTTCTATTGAGTTGTATTGGATTTTCGCAATCATTTGAATGGACAGGAGAGTTCTCGTTGACAGGAATTGTTGCTAATGAAGATGCGTCCCCTTTCTGGTTAAGCGCGAATAGGAACTCTCAATATGGTGTCGCATCTAATTTTTCAGCATTAGGGATATTACAAGGAAAGTATGCGATTAAGGAAAATCACAATTTAGAATTTGGCGCTGCCTTCTTTTATAGAGATAATATTACCGATGAATTTGCGAGACGGGACTTGTATCTTGAGTATAGCAATAATTGGCTAAGCGTGCTAATAGGTGCAAAAAAGTCTGAAGATAGGCTTCAAGGACTTTCAGCATCTAATAAAAACTTTTTGCTTTCTCAGAATGCTCGTCCTCTCGGTGGATTGCTCTTGGAAGCACCAGAACCTTTGCTATTATCAAATTCAATACTATTAGATTGGGGCTTCGGTCATTTCATACCATTGGATGATCGTTTTGTAGAAAATAGTAAGGTACATTACAAACGTCTTGGCCTGCAGGTTATAATAGATGAGAAGAATAGCATTAAAGGACAGATTCAGCATTATGCTCAGTGGGGTGGGACTTCACCAGAATTTGGCGATTTACCCGAGGGTTTTGATACTTTTACCGACGATGTCCTAGCCAAGGGCGCCTCTGATAGTAATGCCGGAGGGGAAATTCAGAATGCGGTTGGAAATCATTTAGGATCTTATTTATTTGAATATGAACATGCCAACAATATTGGGGTGTTTCAGTTTTATCATGAACATCCTTTTGAAGATGGTTCAGGGACGGCATTTAAAAATTTTCCCGATGGAGTTTGGGGAGCATATTTTGCTCCAGATAACCAAGGGATTATTTCTGGTTTGGTGTATGAGTATATTCATACTAACAATCAAAGTGTTGGTAACCAGGCGGCCGGGGCTGATAATTATTTTAGTAATAATGTTTATAGAAATGGATGGACCCATGATGGCTTTGTGTTAGGTACCCCTTTTAT
>JAHZIZ010000412.1 GCA_022601215.1 Bacteroidota bacterium | reverse complement strand
TACTAATAAAAAAGTGACGATCACTGTATCTCTCAAGAATATAGGTAAACGACAAGGAACTGAAGTAGTTCAACTATATATAAGAGATCTTGTGGGCAGCATAACCCGCCCTGTTAGAGAATTAAAAGGTTTTGAATTAGTCTCTCTCGCTCCGGGCGCTTCCCAAGAAGTAACTTTTGCACTTACAGATAAGGAACTAGGCTATTTTAACAATCAAGGAAACTGGATTATAGAATCTGGCAAATTTGATGTCTTCGTGGGTGGAAGTTCTGCAGCCGTTAACCAAACAACGTTTGAAATTAAATAAATGAAATTTATTCATATCATATCGATTCTTGTTGTGTTATGTTCCTGTAATCAAACACCTGAGGTAATTTTTGAAGATCATTTTGACGGTGCTAGTTTAAACGAAAAGTACTGGAATTATGAACTAGGTGATGGGTGCCCTAATCTATGCGGTTGGGGAAATAATGAGCGTCAATTGTATACCCAAGAGAACCTAAAGTTACAAGACGGGAAGATGATTATTACTGCACAGCTAAAAGACTCAACGTACACATCCAGTAGAATTACCACCAAAAACAAGGTCGAATTTCAATATGGAACAATTGAAGTAAGAGCTAAACTACCAAGAGGTCATGGCTTATGGCCTGCTATATGGATGCTTGGAAATGATATTGATACGAACCCCTGGCCAGGATGCGGTGAAATAGACATTATGGAATATGTTGGGCGTGATGCTGGCGTTATTTTCAATTCTCTTCACACCCCTGACAGCCATGGTGAGACCATTAATTCAAAGTCCACTCAGTTACCAAATATAGAAGATGATTTTCACGTATATACAGCCACATGGACAAAAGATTATATCAAGTTTTATATTGACGGAAAAGAGAGCTATTTCTTCTCACCTAAAGAAAAAAATACGAGAATATGGCCTTACGATAAGCCTTTCTACGTGCTCATAAATATGGCAATAGGTGGCAATTTCGGAGGTCCAGAAGTGGACGACTCCATATTTCCAAAAGAATTTATTATCGACTATATAAAGGTTTCCAAACTCTAGTACTCATGAAAAAAATACTCTCCTTACTAAGTATTCTTGCTACGCTCTCTGGTATAGCACAAAACAATCCAATCAATTTTGAAACGAATGGTTATGGAGGTTCTTGGACTTGGACCGTTTTCGAAAACGACTCAAATCCACCGCTAGAAATTATTACCAATCCAGATCCTTCAGGAATTAATACTTCGGCTACGGTTGCAAAATTTACAGCCTTACAAACTGGACAGCCTTTTGCTGGCGTAGAATCCATGCATGGTGCTGATATTGGAACTTTTTCACTGTCTGAAGATAACGCCATTGTAAAGATTATGGTTTGGAAATCTGTTATCAGTGATGTGGGAATTAAGTTTGCTACTCCAGAAGGTGCTTCAACAGGAGAATTAAAAGTCGCCAACACCTTGGTAAATCAATGGGAAGAATTAGTTTTTGATTTTACCGAAATAATTGGCCTTCCCTCTTCTAACGGGATAGACCAACTTATTGTATTTCCTGATTTCACAGCCCGTGCAGAAAATACTGTGATTTATTTCGACAATATAACCTTCTCAGACAATGTACTTGGAGTGAAAGAGAATCTTTTACCTTCCATTGTAGCATTTCCTAATCCGTCTAAAACAACCTGGACAATTAATGCGACGCAGGTCATTCAGAAAATAACTATTCATAACCTCTCTGGCCAACTAGTAATCATCTCAATACCGCAAAGTCTTGAAACTAACATTCATTTAGATAGCCTTTCTCCTGGAATCTTTTTCGCTACGATCCATACATTATCCGGAGAAAAAACTATAAAACTCATTAAAATTTAAATACCTATTAACTAAAATTAATATTATGAAGCAGCTTTATTTTTTAATTGTCCTACTCATTGGTCTTGTACCAATAGGTCAGGCACAAAACTCAGTCGAGGTGGATGTGAACGCAGCCTGGATTGGCTTTATGAATGTTTTTGAAACTCCAGCTAATGGGGGTGGATATGTGTTCGGATCAGGATGGGGTGTACCCGATTTAAAATCAACTATAGATCCTGGAGCAGGAACGGTTACTTTGCAGCCCAACTTTAATACGTATGCAGACAATCCAACAGATCCATTTTGGGTAGATCAAACCACAGGAGAAGGGAACAAATCCATGGAATCTAACACCTTTATAGAAGATAATTCCCTTGTTGGAAGTGAACTAACTTTTTCGGGTAATGTTGCTAGTAATACTTTAGATGCTAATTACACAGCAATAGCTTTTATTAAGGTATTCAACGCAGATTTTTCGGTCTTAAAGATTGAAACTACCCCTTTAGTATCAGGTGCGGATTTTACAGTAAACTATACTGATGTAGAAGGTACCGACGCGGTAGTACAATACGGTTTTCAGGTTGTCGGAATCAATGCTAATCCTGTGGATGAAGCGACATTAGGTAGTGTGGTTGTAACCGCACCAGCACCAGATCAAACAACAGTTAATTTTGATTCCAATGCTGCATGGATTGGATATATGAATGTATTCGAAACCCCTGCTAATGGTGGTGGTTTTGTCTTTGGTTCAGGGTGGGGAGTTCCTGACCTAAAAACGGTAGTTGATACTTCAGTAGAAAACGTAGTTCTACAACCAAACTTTAATGTTTGGGGTGATGGAACAGACCCATTTTGGGTAGACCAAACAACGGGAGAAGGAAATAAAACAATGGAGGCCAACACCTATGTTGAAGATAACTCTTTGGTAGGTGATGAAGTAACTTTTACAGGGCCTGTAGCCGATCTTTCCATTGATCCAGGATATACCGCTCTGGCTTTTATTAAAGTGTTCAATGCGGATTTCTCTATTCTGAAAATAGAAACAGTTCCTTTAGTTTCTGGAGAAACTTTTGAAGTGACCTATACTGACGTAGAAGGAACAGATGCCGTGGTGCAATACGGATTCCAAATTATTGGAATCAATGCAAACCCTGCCAATGAAGAGGCATTAGGAAGTGTGGTCGTTGGAAATCCAATTCCAGGTGAGATAAGTATCGCTTTTGACGCAAATGCGGCCTGGCTTGGTTTTATGAACGTGTTTGAAACACCGTCAAATGGTGGTGGATATGTGTTTGGTTCTGGTTGGGAAGTTGCCGACCTGCAAACAATTGTAGATCCTGCAGCTGGCAATGTAATTCTTCAACCCAATTTCAATGTATGGGGTGACGGGACAGATCCTTTCTGGGTAGATCAATCCACTGGACTGGGAAATAAAACAATGGAGGCGAACACCTTCGTTGAAGACAATGCCCTCATTGGTAACGAACTTACTTTTACAGGAGCAGTTCCCACTTTTACGCTAGATCCTGGTTATACAGCACAAGCTTTTATCAAAGTATTCAACGCTGATTTCTCAATTTTGAAAATTGAAACTGTACCATTGGTTGAAGATCAAACATTTTCAGTGTCATACACTAACGTAGAAGCTGAAGATGCAGTCGTTCAATACGGGTTCCAGGTTATTGGACTTAATGCCAACCCAATTGATGAGACTGCATTAGGAAGTGTGGTAATAGGAAACCCCGTTATTCCTGGAAACGACAACTGTCTAAATGCTGTTACGATTAATTGCGGAGAAACTGTATCTGGAACAACAATGGATGCTACCGATGACACTGGAAACGCACCAGATTGCGAAACAACAGTAAGCGCTCCAGGCGTGTGGTATGTATTTGAAGACACCTCTGGTTTCCCAACAAATATTACCATGTCAACATGTGACCAGGCAGATTATGACACCAAAATTCATGTTTATACTGGAGGTTGTGATGATACTTTTACCTGTGTGGCAAGTAATGATGACGGTGCTGGTTGTGGTGGATTTACTTCCGAATTATCATTTGAAAGTAATGGAAGTACTACATACTATAT
>JAHZIZ010000411.1 GCA_022601215.1 Bacteroidota bacterium | reverse complement strand
TAAAACTAATACCCTACCTTCTTAAAAACAGTGACATATGTTACACTAGTGAATTTTTATTTTTCTCCCTTCTTGACTTACCTTTTTCTGAAGGCTCAATTTTTTTAAGAGTCTAGAGATCACTTCTCTTGAAGTCCCTAAATCATCAGCAATTTCCTGATGCGAAATAGAAAGAAGTTTGTTTCCCTCTAATTTGGACTTCTCCACTAGATACAATAAGAGTCGCTCATCCAAGTGATAGCAAATTATTTGCTTTGTGGTGTCTAGTAAATCTTGATAATGCTTTTGATAATCTGTAAGAACCAAGTTTGAAAAAGACGGATAGGTTCGCAACCACCTGGCTACTTTATCAATGGGTAGCATAAGCAATTCACTATCCAATTCGGCTACCGCAGAAAAAGCCGTTGGCTCCTTATTAAAGGTATGGGCAAAGCTATAGATACAGGATGCTCCAGCATTGATACGATACAGTAAAAATTGCGCATCGGCCTCTTCACTAAATACTTTTACACTACCCGAAACCACAATAGGTAAATAACGAATGTATTGCCCCTGCTTCACAACGCTTGCACTTGCACCAAAAAACTCCATTTTTGAGTGAGTTTCGATCTCAGCCAAAAGCTTAGTTTCGAGACTCGGGAAGCACTTTCCTAAAAAAGAAGTTTTCATACGTTCTACGCGACAATTAATTTCATAAAGTTACCAAAACTAATGCAACAAAAAACGCCCCGAGTTATCGGGGCGTTTTCAATATTTCAATTAGCTAAAGACTAGTTTCCTGTCACGCTTATATTATCGATATGGTAACGAGTTGTTGCGCTCGGATCACTTCCTTGATATAAGAAAGCTACATGCATCGTTCCTTCTACACAAGCTACGTTGATGGGTCCAACTTCTTCAAAGTCACCAAATCCACCTGAGGGTCCTGTTGGAATATCCGCGTCTAACTGGAACCAATTTGCTGTTGTTACATCCCCTGTAAAGTCATTAGAGAATAACACGGTTAAGATCGTTCCATTATCAAAATTCACTTGGATATCGAAGAATAATTCTTCCATAGACGTTGCACTCATATCAATTCCTGGAGTTACTAACCACGTATTAATTTCGTCTTCGCTAGTATTAAATCCTGAGATCTGAGCGTAATTATTATTACTGAAGTTTCCAATTTCCCAAAGTTCACCTGTAGCGTTGCTAGCATTTACATTCGTCCATCCCGCATTTACATAATCTTCAATAGCGTTAAATTGCTCGAAATTCTCTTCGTAGAAGGCATCTCCGCCACCACTTGGCTCATTACATTCGTATACATCTGGATCACAACGATTGTCATCATTAAGATTGATCCCATTTAGATCATTTACAACAAAATTAAAATCTTCACCAAAAAAGTTAAGCGTTAAAATACCGTCTATAGTTCCACGTCCAGAAGCCAGCTCTTGCGACTTAAAGTCTGCAAAGGTACTTGTGCTAAAGATCACACTTGTTCCTTCTCCACAGCTCTCTAAAATGCGTTCTCCATCAAATTCATCAGAAGCTTCACCGGCATACGTTAGCGGGTTGTCACCTAAGGCTTGATTGCGATTAAATTGTACATCACTTAGCTGAACATAAAGATTGGTCAATTCCATAGAGAAATCGGAAATATTCAATGGTAATGGAGTAATCTCAGCTACCATTGCATCTCTTAACACAAACTCATCTGCTTGTGACTCGGCCAATTGTTCAATACTTCCAGCACTTTCAATTCCTAAGGCTAATACGCCACTATCGAAACCAACACTTAATCCTTCTAATTTAACATATACTCTACGTCCAAAGTTATAACGAGAGAATAATGGATTCACATCGATTACTACTTTCACTCCAGTTGTTGGATTAGCAGGTGCATCTTGCAATACAACTTCCTCAAAGAAATTTCCTTCTTCATCGCTAGATACTACATACCCTTCTAAATATTGATCCGCGTATTCCTCACCAAAAGTTAAGGTCTCATTTCCATTATCTGCAATCTCTTGCTCTAAGGCAGAACGCAACGCATTGATCGTTACGATCTGGCTAGCAGGAATGTTAAGTTCGGTACCACTTACATTAGGTACATTAAATTCATCGTCTTGCACACATGAAGCAATGGTAAAAACTGCTAATGCTAAGATGAATAGTTTATTTATTTGTAATGTTTTCATTATTGTGAATTTTATTTTTGTCAATGTATTTTTAGAATCGAACGTAAACGTTTAGGTAATATGTGGTGCCATTTCCGAAGAAATATCGGTTACCAAATAATGGACCTCCACTATTACTTTGTTCTTCAAGCTGCTGTGCATAACTAGATCGTCTAGAATCTTCAAAGCCACCGGTTCTATATTCTTGATCCAACACGTTATTAATTGTCGCAAAGAAACCAAGGTAGTAGTCTTTTACTTTCCAAGATTTTCCTCCAACGATGTTTACTAAGAAATAATCTTCTAACTCTTCTTGAGATAGTAAGTCTTTAGCCACCTCAGGGTCGTAGTTAGCGTAGGGTTGTCCATCTATGTCTAACGCAAAGTCTTCCGTTCTTCTCAGGTTACTTACATCTACATAGGCATTAGAGAAATAGTTAGTTGTCATCCCAACCCACCAGAAATCTGGATCTCGATATTCCATACCAATTTGGTACGCTCTTTCAGGACCCCCAGCAACGTGAAAATTCTCTAAAGTCACTTCTCTTTTCCCTCTTTCAGGAATATCATTCCCAGTTTCAAAATCATCACCCGCTAGGTATAAATTTGGATTGTTGGTAAAAATGTTCTGTCCTACAGTAGCAGCTGCTTTTAACTTAACAGTTGGTAACACTTGAGCCTCGATACCTAATTCTACACCGACATTTCGCTTGTCAATTCCTTGAACGATTTCTTGAACAAAGGCATTTTCATCTTCAGCACCTAACGCGTTTTGAGTAAAGAAGAATCCAATATCAGTTCCATCACTAAACCCTGCATAGTACCCTGTTAAACGGGCTTTCACAATTGGTGAACGGTAGATATAACTAATATCTGCACTCTGTATGGTTTCTGAAGTTAATCCGTCTATCACATCGTTATTCTGTCTTGCATTGGCGAAACTATTTCGAATTGTTGGCGCTTTAGTTAAGTATCCCGCATTAAAGTCGATCAAGTGACGTCCTGTGACTTTATAAACCAATCCTCCTTTAACTCCAAAGTTAGAGAAATTCAATTTTTCACTTTCTCCGAAAGATCTGCTTCCTTCAAAGTATCCGTTTTCAAACAATCCATTTCTTTGGTAGTTGGTTTGCGCTACACTTGCTCCTACATAAAAATCTACAGTGTTGTACTTAAACTGTGCTTGAGCAAATCCTGAAATCACATCGGCAGTCAATTCATAATTATAACGGTATCTATCACCAACACCAACTATTCTATTTGGATTACGAAGATCACTATCTACGTTAGTGTCAGAAAAATCATCCTGATCTAACACGCCACTACCTCCAAGTAAATCACGAATACTCGCATAGTTCTCACTACTTAAATTCCTATAAGTAACCGCTGCGTTAAGTTCGATGTTTTCGGCTAATGTTGTATTCAAAATTGAGTTGAAACTCAACTGATTATCATCGTTTCTGTCTTCTTGCAATACATAACTAGATCGCCCTGTGGTAGAATTTAGATTGGCTCCGTATAATGAGTTCCAATCAATCTGTCCATCATTTCTAAATTCCTGCTCTGCAAAGTAAGCCTGCTGATAATCGTAAGTCGTCGGACTCTGATCACGTAAGAAGTAACTAGGTAGTCTTTGGTAGTAATTACCAAAAGGGTTTCTATTTCCCCCATTGTCAATTCTGGTATTAGAAATCTTACCGAATTGGTAGCCAAGATTCGTATTTAAGGTCGTATTATCACTAATATTCCAGTAATGATTTAACGTAATAATAGGTTCTTCGATTTCACGAATTCTACTATTTCTAATTTCACCATCCTGATATCCCCAGTTAGGGTTGTAACGAATCCCTTTCAAGTCTTTTACCTCCTGGGTAATCGCTGTAGATCGCCCTCTTCTGTTTGGTGTGTAGAAAGCCGTTAAATTAATACTGTGAGCATCATTTAATTTCTTTTCAACAGATCCGAAAAAAGAATTGGCATCATATAGCGTTCCATCGATATAGCCTTCTTTTCCAAATCGTCTCGCTGCAGAAACTGAATACGCCCATCCTTCAGCAGTCATACCACTATTATAAGTGGCCATTACGCGGCCTTGATAACTACGGTTGGCCATCGCATATGAAACACGACCTCCTTCTCTGTATTGAGAAGCCCGCATTATAATATTAGTGGTTCCTGCAATATCTCCAAAGCTGTATTCATTGGCTTTTAAGCCCATGCTAAACTCTCTGTTTCGCTGCACATCATTGAGTCCTCCCCAGTTCCCCCATTGTGGGCGACCTGTGAATTGTTTGTTCATCTCAATACCATTGATTAACACCTTACCATTGGCATTATCCAATCCTCTTGGACGAAAGAACGTCGCACTAAAGTCGAAAGCAGCTGCATTTAAAAACACATCTCTCGAGGCTTGTAGTAAACCTGAAATGTTAAAGGAAGTACCTTCATCTTGGTT
This sequence comes from Bacteroidota bacterium, assembly GCA_022601215.1. Lineage (GTDB taxonomy): Bacteria > Bacteroidota > Bacteroidia > Flavobacteriales > Flavobacteriaceae > Aureisphaera. The sequence goes on along the minus strand of JAHZIZ010000411.1, from coordinate 5,135 downwards.
CAGTTCGTTATCACTTAAACTAATAATACCAATTTGCGCTTCCACTGCCGTGAGGTCTAATTGAAGTAAAATAGGATCTAAATTAATAGTGTTTCCGTTTTGAATTGTAATTGGAATACGCTGTAATAGGTATTCATCTTTTGATACAATTAAAACTTGCTCTCCTTGTGGGAGATCGGTTCCAGTGATAGCAAACAAGCCGTTATCGTCTGTTTCAGCAAAAAATGTACTCTTCTCGATACGGATCTCCGTAGCGGGAATTGACTCATTTGAAGTTGCATCTACCACCCTCCCTTTGACAACAGCATCTTGAGCCACCATAGAAAAGGCGGTTAAAAGGCTTACACAAAGGGTTACTAATAAGTGTTTCATGTAGTAATTGTGTTTATTTAATAATTTGTTATTTATGGGGGTGCAAAGCTACGTATTTTCAATGAATTAAGTACTTTTGGCTCGTCTTTTGTATAAGACGTTACAAAAACTTAATAGTACCCTAGAATGAAATTAACGTACACCCTTATCACGCTTTGCTTCACGGTGATTTTCACTGCCTCTGCGCAGCAGGAAAAAACCTATAAAGTAAATACCATAGCCTTTTATAATCTTGAAAATTTATTTGATTTTGAGGATGACCCTATCACTTTTGACGATGATCGCACCCCTGATGGAAAAGATCATTGGACCGAAGAGATCTATAATTCGAAGTTAAAGAACATGGCTAAAGTGATTTCCGAAATTGGACAGGATGTGACGGGAACCTCTCCTGCTTTAATTGGGGTTTGTGAAATTGAAAACCTACGCGTTCTAGAAGATCTTGTTAATCAAGAGTCTTTGCTAAATAAAGATTACGGCATCATTCATTTCGACTCACCAGATAGAAGAGGGATCGATGTAGCCTTACTTTATCAGAAAAAAGTGTTCACTCCTTCCAACTATAGCAACCATGAACTCGTCATCTATGACAACAACGACGCCACCAAACGCATCTATACACGTGATCAATTGTTGGTTAGCGGGATGTTAGATGGAGAAGAAATCCATGTTATTGTGAATCACTGGCCTTCTAGAAGTGGCGGAGAAGCAAGAAGTAGACCGAAACGTATTAAAGCTGCCAAATTAAATAAGCGCATCATGGATTCCTTATTTAGTGAAAACCCTTATGCTAAAATTATCACCATGGGCGACCTAAATGACGACCCGACAAGTCCAAGCGTAAAGGACGTGTTAAAAACTCAGAAAAAGAGAGAGAAAATGGATATAAAAGAGCTTTATAATCCTATGGAAGAAATGCATAAAAAGGGCCTTGGAACCCTTGCATGGAGAGATGGCTGGAATCTTTTCGATCAAATTATTGTTTCAACCGAATTAACTAAGAAAGATTACAGCTCTTATCGCTTGTATAAAACTGGGATCTTTAATAAAACCTATTTAGCGAACCCAAGAGGCCGTTATAAAGGATACCCGTATCGAAGTTTTGCTAACGGAGGTTATACGGGAGGGTACAGCGATCACTTCCCAGTGTATATCTATTTAATTAAGGAGAAGACTGCGAACTAATAAAGTAGTATGAAAAATAAAAAAGAGCGATTACCAAAAGGTAATCGCTCTTTTTTATGTCTTATCTCTATCTAGAACCACTGTCCCCATGGTATACGACTCAACATAAAAATGGTAGCTATGGTGTAAAAAATGGCCAGCATTTTAAATTTAGGAGTCGAAACTAACTTCTTTTTGTGTTTTGAATATCCTATAGTAATCAAGGCCGTTATTAAAAGCATAATAATAGGGTGCTCTATGGCTAATAAGCGCATTTGACTATCTTTCATTACCACACCCATACCATTATTGGAAATGGCTTGTAATCCATTAGGAGATACAAAAAACAGGATCAATCCAATAAGTAACTGGAGATGGGTTACGATCAAGGCAAATAAAGCCAATCTAAAGTCCTTAGGTTGATATTCTTTTTTACCAAAGAATCCTGCGAGGGCATTAATAGTAGCAATAACTACTACAAAGACTACCAGATAAGCCCAATAAGAATGAATAAATTGAAGAGTTGAATACATAATAGCTTGTTTTAGTTGGATTAGAAGCAGGTAATTTACACCTAAGCTTCGGAATGCTAAGGTAGGAATTATTGCATAAAAAAAAGAGGCTGACACTTGTCAACCTCTTTTAAAAAAATATATTTTATCGTATTAGAACGTATAACGAATAGATCCGTTATAAGTCTGTCCGTTTTCTGTAAAGAATCCAAAACGATCCGTATTAGAAATACCTACGTAATCAAATACATTATAAACATTTGCTCTAAAAGTCAATTTATTCTCTCCGAAAGCAAACTTATAGGTAAGTCCTAAATCCGTTACAGAATAAGGTTTTAAGTTAGTAGGCTCATATTCGGCTGCAGATGTAAACTCGTTCGTAAATTCGTAGTGGTTTGCTCTATAGTTAATGTTTCCATCAACACTAAGTCCTTTAACAATCTTAGCTCTAGCTCCAAGTCCCATTGTAAATTGAGGTGCCGAAGAAACCTTCACACCTTGTCTATTTACTCCATCAATACGATCAATTAATTCTTGTGTATCACTGTTATACGTTTCAAAACTTGACTCTCCTTTATATACCCAGCTTCCACCAGAAATATAAGAGTTTAATGTAATCCCGTTTGCCACTTTAACAGCAACATCCAATTCAGCTCCCGTATGGTACTGACGAATTCCTCTTTGAAGAATAGTAGTATCAAACTCATCTCCAGAATCTGGAATGTTATCAGGATCTGCTAAACCAGTGTTAGCATCTGTTCTGTTTGCCCAGTCAGTAACATAAGCATTAAAGTTTGCTCTTACTTTACCAGCCTCAAAGTGGTATCCAGCTTCCACACTTCTAATAATTTCATTATCCACTTCTGGACTAATGATTTCAGCATTTGCCGAAGGACTAAATACGTTATCTAAGAAAGGTTGTCTTGAATAATACCCTCCATTAAAGTACACTTTGTGCGCATCTTCAATTGTATAAGATAATCCCCCTTTAAGGTTATACCCTAATTTTGATACTTTTTCAGAAGTCTTAGTGATTTTATTTCCTAGGTCATCAGTTTCAAACCTATCCTCTCTTTGGTAAGATTGCGTAGAAACGGAACCTTGGAAGAAAGTAGAAAACTTACCATTGCTGTACTCAATCTGACCAAAACCACCAACATAGTTAATGTCTTCAGAAAAATCATAGTTAATTCTATCTCCTTCGTCAGCAAAGTTTGATAAAGCCGCCCATGGATCTGCTTCATATGCATTAGTTACAACAGCATCATCTGGACGATCATTACCCCAACCTGTCAATCCGTAAAAATCAACAACTTGTCTAAAGTGATCCCCTGTATACAATCTCACATCTCCACCTACATTAAAAGAAAGTTCGTCTGTAAGTTGGTGACTAAGGTTGGTAATTAATCCATACCATTGGTGATTATTTACAGAAGCTCTACGAATATATCCATCTCCTCTATTTTCACCAATACCTGCATACCCCTCATTTCTTTCAATGTTGGCAGGGTAGTCAATTTGACCCGATAATGGACCGTCACTAATTTCATTTCCTTCAGCGTCTAACACTAAATCTGGGTCATCTGTACGAAGAGCTCTTTCACCTCTAGGTCCAGTTCCTCCTCCGCGACCCCAAGAAGCATAAGCCACAGTAGAAAGGTCCGTTTTGTCTCCAAGATTCCAGTCCCAGTTAAGGTTCATAACTGGTTTGTGATAGTAATTTTGTCTTTCAGAAGAAATTCCGTCAGCATCATATCCCCAGTGTTCGTTGAATTTAGGATCCGCTTCAATACGCTCTCTTGATTGAGACCACTTGTTTCCATGAAACTGAGGTGCTCCAGTAATTAGAAAATTGAAGTTATGCTTGTCATTTGGTTTGTACCCTACAGCGAAGAAATAGTTCTGTCCTTGTCCATACGTACCTCTTGACCACTTTCTATGGGCTTGCCAATAATCAACTAGCATAGAAAATGCCCATCCACTATCACTTACACCTGTATTGTAAGCAGCAGTTCCTTTTACATAACTATCGTTAGCTCCAAGGAAACGTGCATAACCACCTTCTTTCTTATCGGCAGCTTTCATGATAATGTTTGTCGTTCCTCCTACAGAAGAAATAGCTAATTTAGAAGAACCTAATCCACGTTGCACTTGTATGGCACTCGCAATATCAGCGATTCCTGCCCAGTTAGACCAGTACACACGTCCATCTTCCATACCATTTACTGGTTGTCCGTTTAATAATACTCCAATGTTTCTTTGGTCAAAACCTCTTAAGAATAATTGAGAATCTCCAAATCCAGATTGTCCAGATACGTATGCAGAAGGCGTACTTTTTAACGCTTGTGCAATCTCTACGTTTCCGGCTACTTTTTCTTGGATTTCTTCAGCTCTAATAGTAGAAACTGCCACGGGGGTAGCTCTATCTTCTGCTAAATCAATTACTCCAGTTCCAACAATAACTACCTCAGATAAGGTGTTTGCGTCTCCTTCTAGCGCAATGGCTCCTAGATTTGCGGTCCCTCCAGATAGTGTGTAGGAGACTGTTCTAGTGACAAAGCCTAAGTAAGAAATTTCAATCGCTCCGGAGTTTGCTCCAACAGTGATAGTAAAATTCCCGTCAAAATCAGTTACAGTACCATTAGAAGTACCTTCCTCGATGACACTGGCACTAGGAAGTGGCCCCCCTAGGTCAGAGTCGGTCACGGTTCCTGTTACCGTCCCTTGCGAATAGGCAGCAAAGCTCCCCAAAAGCAATACAAATAGTAATAGTTGTTTCATAAAATGTTAGTTTAATTAATTAAGATTTCGCAAAAGTACTGTGCATAAATAGCACTACCTAATTTTAGTGTTAAGAAAATGCTAACAAAATACTTTGTTTAAATGTAACGTAAAATATTACAAGAAGCTGAAAATGCGCCCATTAGATAAGAACAACTTTATTAACAATAAGAAGCACTGTAAATCATTGATAGGTAATACAGTCTAATTGCTCTTTTAAAGACTCAATTGTAAAAAAATAATCATCATGATATGAGGGATCAAGTGGCTTTGAAGCCGGTAAATCTTGTTTAAAAGGATCTACCT
>JAHZIZ010000410.1 GCA_022601215.1 Bacteroidota bacterium | reverse complement strand
CGTGGCATCCTTTTTTATTAGGGGAAAGTCACATAAGCTAATTCGTCCCATTTAAGATCGAATCGACCTTGTGTAATTTCTATAATTTCATCGGGGTTATCTCTATTTACAGCGGTACAATGGAAGGTTCCAGATAGTATTCTATTGTCAATGTCGTACTTTGAAATGGTGAGTACTCCACTGTCAGTTTGGGAACAATACCACTTTATTGTTTTGGATATAGGATCGTAGAGTCTGCATCGAATAGTAATGTTGGGATTAAGTATTTCACCAATAGTATCCATGCAGTTACTTTCTTCAATAGTATACATCGCATTGTGTAGATCTTGTAAAGGTTCTATATGTAAAATGAAAAGTGCTCCGGTACTGCTTTGATAATCTCTAACTTTCAAATCGTAATAATTATATTGATCAGGCCCAGGACCACTATATAATATCATGCCACTAGCGGTCTGATTAAAGCTGTCTTCTCCGTTTCTCGGGGTTACCAAAGTGCCATCAACATACGCACCAAAAGTGTTTTTCCCTTCAGCAGTAATCGCTGGTAGAGAAGGCGAGAATTCATCGTCAGTTTTGTTGCATCCCATAATGGTTGAGATAAGCAATGTCAAAAAAATAAAATGTGTTTTCATATTTTTAGAATTTTGTGGATGACTGTATTAGAAGCCAAATCTTTTACTACTAGGATGTAAAGACCATTGACATAAGAGGAAAGATCCATATTTGTAAGGTGGCTGTTATTGGTTTTTTTCATCATTAGTTGCCCCATGATATTATACAGGCGAACTTCTACAATTTCATTAGAAGCTTTTAATTGAATAACATCCCTAGTTGGGTTGGGATTCACGCTGAGTTGTAAATCTCTAGTGCTACCCTCTAAGCCAAAAGTGCATGTTTCTGTATACGTTACTTCATGTTCTATCTGTGAAGTAATAAAACTCGCTAGTGGTGAATTTGTGTTGTCTAGACAGACCGTATCTAAAAGGGGTAAGTTTTCGAAGTTACAGCTCGCTCCAGATCCGGTTATGTTTAAAAGGTTGTTGGCACCACTTCTAATATTGAGATAAGTCAATTGTGTATTTCCTTTGCAGTCTAAAGTGATTAAGCCATCATTATTACTTACATTCAATGAAGTAAGTGCATTATTTCGGCAGTAGATAAACCGTAGTAAGGAGTTGTGTTCTACATAAAGGCTGTTTATGTTATTGTCGTCAATAATAATACCGTCAAGCAAGGGGTTGCCATCTAGATTCAGTTCGGTTAGTTGATTTCCTTGAACATAACAATAAAGTAAATTAGCGTTGTTTGATAGATCAATGGAACTCAAATGCCCAAAGTTAGATTGAAAGAAGGATAACTGACTGTTATTACTGAGGTCTACCGTTGTAAAGGTGTTTTCTGAAGCGTCCAATATTTCTAAGAGCGGATTATTGGTAACATTTATCGAAGTAATGTTGTTGCCGGTGCAATTGATTGCGGTAATGCTTGTATTGGTGCTTAAGTCTAATGTGATTATTTGGTTGTATTCACATGAGAGTTCAGTGATATTAAGAAAGGCTTCAATACCTGTTAGATCCATAATGTTTCCAGGGCTGGACGGACTCTCACCAAGATCAAGGGTAGTGGAAAGAGCCTCCGCTTCGCTGACTTCAATTTCACCATTATTATTGATGTCAATGACGGGAATATGAGTTAATAATCGGGATTTAAAATTAGGATCGGGAATGGAGACTATCTGACCGTAAGAGGTCATAATCGATAATAAAGGCAAGATGTAAAAGAGATGTTTCATAAGAAATGCTTTATAAGATGAAACAATATATTATGCAGAAACGAGTCAACTCAGTTCAGCTGTAAATACTTGTTTTTTAATAAATTATAAAGGGGAGTGTTCTTATCTGAAACGATAATTAGATACTCAAAGCTACACTTTTTATTTTATAAAGTGGAATTTTTCGTAAAAAAAGTGTTTGTTTTTTAGCGAGATCGTCCAATTAACCATCGCCACGCCATGAATTATATACGTTGTTAGGTGATGTATTGATCTGAGTATTGACTCAATCCAATTCGGAAGCAACTTTTTTGAAAGTTTCTATCCAACTCAAATTGATTGATTCAGCTAATCGTTTAATTTGACCAGACCATCCATCACTACTATATATAACCCCATAATGGTCAGTTAGTCTATTTCGAATACTGGTTGTGAAAGTATTATTCGCCAAACCATATTCATAACCATGAATAAAACTAACAATGGTATCCTGATTAACTGTGGTCACATACATTGCTGTCCGTTCAATGAAATGAGAGAAGTCTAGAATTTTGTTTTCAGACATATGTTACTAAATGACACCTAACGGTCTTGTATATGAAAAGTACGTCTTTTTTGATAGACGGATTTTTCAGATGTAATGTTTTGTTATTAAAAAGTAGGGAACTCAAATATAACTAGATCTGACTTATTTTTTATATACGTTGTTTGCATTTCGTTTTTTAGTTATAGCATTTTATCATACCCACTTTTAAAGAGATATCTAGTAGTGAAATTTTATTTTTTTGGAAAAACTCCACTGTCAAATTCACCAATACCAAACCTAAAGTTCTGCGTATTTTTTTTGTCCTGTTTATCTAATGCTAAACCTAAAATAACCTTGTCAACTGGGTTTTGTCTATAACCAATAAGGCGAACTAAAAACTTCGGGGTGTTTGATTCTTTTTGAAGTACGGCGAAACTTGATTTATCTGTGGATACACCTAAAGATTCAATGAATGAGAATATATCATCTAGATTATTTAAACTGTTGATGTCAAGATCAACTTGCTGTGCTTTATTTATAATCCATGAGTCTTTTTTCAATGCTGTTAAAATGGATGCTTCAGTGAAGACATCTTGAATTCCAACTTTTTCTTTAGTGACAAGATCAATTGTATT
>JAHZIZ010000409.1 GCA_022601215.1 Bacteroidota bacterium | reverse complement strand
CCACGGACGACCCTAGGGGAATAAGAACTGGGCTCCCGACAAAAATCTTGGCCAGTAGAGAATGGGGAATGTGATAGGTAAAGACTTGAAACCGCCGACTCGGCAGGACAACATCAGCAAGCATGGGTGGTCGGCGTTCTCATGAAGAATGAAATTGTAACAAGCGGATCATCCCCCCACAATATTGCCAACTCAATTTATAAGCTCTCTTCACTAGACAGATGGGCGATGCAAGTGCCAAGCTTTATGGACAATGCCAAAGCTGGACAATAGGTATCGTATGAAGCAAAAACTCCCGACAAGTCCTCCCGAGCCAACTCCATGGCTGATTCTGTTTGATGGTATCTGTGGATGGTGTACGGGATGGGTTCGTTTCCTCATCAAACACGATGGCCAAAAGCGTTTTCAATTTGCTCCGCTCCAGTCCCCCTTAGGACAACAACAACTTGAGAAATATCATCTGTCCCAAGATAATTTTTCCACTTTCGTCGTGATTACCCCAGATGGCTATTTCACCAAATCAACGGCAGCCTTACGTATCATGCGTTACCTTGGGGGATCCTGGCGTCTACTCTATGCCTTTATGCTTATTCCACAATTCTTACGAGATGGTGTGAATATCTAGGAAATTGCGGTTTTGGGTCATTGGGGGCTTTCTTTTATTTGTTAGGTGTTGGGTGTTAGTTGTGGCTACATCCCGAAGAGATGCTACATTTATTTTTATTCTGGGGGAAACTCGTAGGTTTTACCCTTACCCGTTTCTAAATTATCAGTTTCAAAAAAATTAAATCCTGTTTCCTTATTTTCTTTTTTATAATATTCCGCTTGCTCTTTTGTCCAGTTTTCACAATCCATCAACATAAAGTCTTCAGAAACACCTTTACCTAGTATTGGTGGGTCAATCGCTATCCCGATAATCGTTTTAAGATGTGGGAATTTATTTTTTGCCACACCACAAGCAATTTCCAACAGTATGCGTCTTACAGGGCGGTATTCTGTTTTATAATCTGCACTTGGCGGAGGTGATAATTGCAAAAAAACATACATAAGGTCAGGATAAAAAGATGAATAACATCCTAAATGGCGCGTTAATTTGTTTGGGTCAGTAGGAAAACTAACAATAGCATTTTGCATATTTCCAGAAATAATTCTGCGCGAAACACGCGGTTCTTTTGCCATTTTACTCATGGCGGTTTCGCCTTTAAAAATATTTCCGTCACCTATCAATACCCCATCCAAAGCATTTTGTAGCGTCTTTTGTAGCAAGTTATCCCACAAATAAGATACCTTATCCGCCTCTTTTCGTCTTTTATAGGGACCACTTTTGATAAAATCTTCCCAAAAACCTTCTTCCATACCAATACCATCAAATTTTTCATCTTTTGCACCGATATAGTGTTTTTGACTCTCTTCATCAAAATTAGTTAAATACATGGCAAGCAGGTCTTCCTCGCCACAATAAGAAAGGTATGTATATTTTTTAATTGCTTCCTCTTTTGCTTCAAAATACCAAAGCAAGTCGTGCACGGTATCCAGCTCTCCTAAAATAATTTTTAAATTATGACTATCAAAAACATGAACGACCTCGTTTTTGGGTAAGGTTAAACAAAACGGAGCTAAAGTCTCCGATAGTTTTTTAGAATCTTTTAAATCAGCATAAGCAATTGCTAAAGACCCGTTTATATTATTTTGCGAATCATTTTTACACGCCTCCTTTGCACCATGTGCAACAATAATTCTATGAATTTTAAGATTCTCTTTATCAATAGTAAGCGGTAATGGAACAGTACATTGCGCATCCAAGAAAATCTTTTCAGGATTCTTTCGTATCCATTTTTCCGCACCTTTTATTTGGCGAATGGAACCATCAATGGCGTCGCTTTTCCAACTTTCCCATTTTTCAAAATCTGTTTTATTAGCCCTTTCTGATTTGAATGAAGGGTCTTTATCTGAAAAAATAAAAACATGGTTTTCAAAAACAGCCAAAACATCGCAAAGCTCTATACCTTTCTTTTTTTGAGGATTCGCATAAGCCCAAAGTTTAAGAAATACTTTATCGCAAAGTTGCGTCAAAAGTTTTTCGGAAGCATTAACCCCCTCTGCTTTCACAATAGGTGTGTTATTTTTACTCATTTTGGTTTTCCTTTTCAATTGCGGTTTTAGTATCTTCTAATTTTTCTGCCCCAATTCCATTGTCTTTGCTTGCAAGGGTAGTTTCAAGGGTGGCAATAGTACGTGCAGTCATCTCTTCAAAGTCGGCAATACGGTTATTAAGTTTAGTAATTTCTGCGAGTAAAAATGCTTTTTCTTCGTCATGTACAGCTTGCATTTCAAGTTCTTTGACCTTAAGTGCGTTTTTTAAGTTTTCTTTGAAAATACTTTTTAGAAAATTAATAGTATGGTCTTGTGGCACGGTTTTAGGTTTAAAAAGCCATTTCAAACCCGTTATAGTTAAAAAACCAATTGCCGCATTTCTTGCAACTATAAGAAAACCAAAATATTCCATAATGTCAATTTATCTAATAAAAAACTATTTTGCAACCCACTAATCACTAATCACTAACCCCTAATCAT
>JAHZIZ010000408.1 GCA_022601215.1 Bacteroidota bacterium | reverse complement strand
TCTTCATAGACTCGATAATACGCTAGGGTCTCTGAAATAAAGTATATCATATGCTTATAAAATAAGCGTTGATAAAAATCAATATCTTCTCCAACTTTGATGTTGTCATCAAACATAAGTCCTTCTTCGAATACAGTTCTTCTAATAAGTGGTGTTGGTGATTTTACGACCCATACTCCCAATGCATTCCAAAAAACATTGCCCGATCGCAAAGAAACTTTTGCTTTTGAGGGGCCTATAAGCGTTCCTGTTTCGGTGTTGTTTTCATCCACTACTGCCGCAAAGCAATGAACCAAATCAACTTCTTCATATTTTTCCAAAACAGCCACTTGCTCTTCAATTTTTACGGGGTGCCAATAGTCATCATCATCTAAAAAAGCAATATAATTGCCTTTTGCCAAGCGTATTCCATGATTTCTAGCAGAAGACAAACCACCGTTATTTTTAAAGGTATATTGACAATTTGAAAACTTATCACAGATGGCTTTGGCATAATTTTGCTGGCTGCCATCGTCCACTACAATAATTTCTATATTAGGGTACGTTTGTTCAGCGACACTGCTAATCGCTTTCTCAATATATGTTTCGCGATTATAAGTAGGAATAATAACACTTACCAGAGATGTACTCATATTATTTTGAGAGTCTTTTCTTAATTCTTTTCCAAACACCCTTGGCAGAATTCCGTTGCAGGTCTGCCAGATATTCATGGGATTTTGCCAAGGACTTTAAATCGTCGTAATACACTCCAAAGTGTTGTTTAAACAACATTTCATCTTCTTCCCTCTTTAATTGAAGGTATTCTGGATTGTTGCTAATCCCAGACAAATCAAAATGCGTAAGGAGATAATGTATATGCTGAAACTTAAATTCTTCACTCAAATAACACTTTAGGAAAAATGCACGATCCGCCGCAATTTTAAAACTTTCGTCATACCCCCCCATCTTTTCAAATACCCTTCTATGAAACAAGGTGCTTTGATGTGGTAAAGAGGACTTCATAAAGTAAAAAGGTGACAATGAATCTGGATAAACTTTCTGTCCTTCATCGAATTGATAATCTCCATAAATCACATCCCCCTTAAATTCTGGATGATTGATAAAATCACTTAGCGCAGATTCTGATGTCAACCTATCTCCACTATTCAGGAAAAATAAATATTCTCCTGCCGCCTGATCTATCCCTTTATTCTGAGCGTGAAAAACACCTTTATCAGGTTCACTAACCCAGTGATTTATATTACGCTCATGTTGATTTATCACCGCCAGACTATCATCGGTTGAGCCTCCATCAATTATAATATACTCAAAATCTCTAAAGGACTGTTCCAATACAGACTGCATAGTTAATTGAAGCCCTTGGGCATCATTATAATTAATTGTGATTATGGACAGTTTAGGCTGCGACATATATTAACTAGTGTACCATTGATACATTTTGGCAATGCCATCAGGGAGGGAAACTTTCGCTTTCCATCCCATGCTGTTAATTTTATTTACGTTGGTGAGTTTTCTCATGGTACCGTCAGGTTTATCAGTATTAAATTGAAACCTACCCTTAAAGCCAACCGTCTTACGAATTAACTCCGTTAACTGAGCGATACTCACATCACTTCCGGTCCCAATGTTTATATGTGTATTTCTAATTTCTTTCTTTCCGTTGGCCGTTTTCGCTTCATGACTTTTCATTAAAAAAGTGCAGGCTTCTGCCATATCTTCAACCCATAAAAATTCACGCATAGGCTTTCCAGTCCCCCAAATTTCAACAGTAACTTCTGCGTTTTTAACAATTCCAAAGTCTTTAAGAACATTTAATATTTCCATGTCAGTGGCATTTCCATCAATGCCTTTAATTGGAAGTTTCTGTACATCGGCGCGCAACAATTCCCAATTAGACTCTTCTAATGCCTTTCCCAAATGTATTTTCCTCAACAGGGCGGGTAAAACATGAGCTTTCTCCAAATCGAAGTTATCATTTGCACCATATAAATTGGTAGGCATGGCCGAGATATAATTCGTCCCATATTGCAAATTGTAACTCTCACATAATTTAATTCCTGCAATCTTCGCAATTGCATAGGGTTCATTAGTGTATTCCAGCACATCCGTAAGCAGGTAATCTTCTTGGATAGGTTGTGGTGCATTTTTAGGATAAATACAGGTACTCCCAAGAAAAAGTAATTTTTTGACATTATGTACATAACTCTGATGAATGACATTGTTCTGAATCATCAAATTATCGTACAAAAACTCTCCACGATACGTATTATTAGCGGCAATACCACCAACTTTAGCAGCAGCTAAAAAAACGTATTCCGGCTCTTCTTTCGCAAAAAAATCATTCACTTTATTGGTATCTCGTAAATCTAATTCAGAGCTGGTTCGAGTTACGACATTATCATAGCCCTCATGTTTAAGTTGTCTTACAATGGCGCTTCCAACCAATCCGCGATGGCCGGCCACATATATCTTTGCCTCTTTATTCATTCCTTATTCAAAATAATTTGGAGTGGTATACCCTCCTTCTTTTAGGTATTGCTCTTTCTGCATAAGCTTTAGATCGCTAGTCATCATTTCCTTCACTAGTTCACTCAGCTGATACTCTGGAACCCACCCCAATTTATCCTTAGCCTTACTAGCATCTCCCACTAATAAATCCACCTCTGTGGGTCTAAAATAAGCTGGATCTACTTCTAGAACTTGTTTTCCAATTTCGAGCTGATAGTCCGGGTTTTCTGCTTTTTCCACATAGGCTTTCTCCTCTACGCCCAGTCCCTCAAAACGCAGCGTCACTCCAATTTCTGAAAAGGCCATTCTTATAAAATCACGAACTGGAGTAGTTACACCTGTGGCGATCACCCAATCCTCGGCAGTTTCAGATTGTAGAATCATCCACATCATACGCACATAATCCTTGGCATGCCCCCAATCTCTTTTAGCATCAAGATTACCAATATAAAATTTATCTTGTAACCCTAGTGCAATTTTTGCGGTAGCCCTCGTAATTTTGCGAGTCACAAAAGTCTCTCCTCTTACTGGTGATTCATGATTGAATAGAATCCCATTAGAAGCAAAAATACCGTATGCTTCTCTATAATTTACGGTTGCCCAATAGGCATACATTTTTGCCACAGCATATGGACTTCTTGGATAAAACGGTGTTGTTTCGGTCTGAGGCACTTCCTGTACCTTTCCGTACAGCTCTGAAGTAGACGCCTGATAGACTTTAGTTTTATTTTCCAATCCGAGAAAGCGTACAGCTTCTAAAATACGTAGGGCTCCAATTCCATCTGCATTCGCGGTATATTCCGGTACCTGAAACGACACCTGAACATGGCTCATAGCTGCTAGATTGTAAATTTCATCAGGCTGAATTTCATTAATAAGACGAATCAAATTTGTACTATCCGTCATATCACCATAGTGCAAAATAAAATTACGATCGGTCGTATGTGGATCTTGATATAAATGGTCTATACGGTCTGTATTGAACAAAGAAGCCCGTCGCTTTAAACCGTGAACGATATATCCTTTTTTTAGTAAAAACTCACTTAAGTAAGCTCCATCCTGACCTGTAATACCTGTAATAAATGCTATTTTCATAACCTTGATATTCTTTGCGAACTATTCTAATACTTTTTTATAAACTTCTTGATAGGCTCTAGCTTGTCGCTCTAAGCCAAATTGAGATTCGGCATATTGACGAATTTCACTGCGCACATAACTCGTCTCATCACTAAAGAAACGCTCAATAGCCATGCTTAAACTCTTTGCTGAAATCTCTGAAGCCAGTTCTCCGTTAAATCCATTGGTTATATGCTCCTTCATCCCTCCCATCTCAAAACTAATCACTGGTATCCCAACCGCTAGTGATTCTAGCATAGTATTGGGCAAGTTGTCTTCACTACTTGGAAGCATGAAGGCATCTGCGGTTGCGTAACAAGACGCGATTTCTTCTGGTTGAGACACAAAGCCCAAAGGTATGATTTTTACCGCTTTGTTAGTAGATTCAATGAC
>JAHZIZ010000407.1 GCA_022601215.1 Bacteroidota bacterium | reverse complement strand
GGGAATATGAAATGTAGGGAGTAGTGTAAAAGAGGTTGCAACACTATAGTTATCCTTTCCCTTTTTCTTTCCCTCGGTTAAGAATTCTATATTCCTCGTAGCAATCACTAATGGCGTCTAAGATTTGTAGATCATTAGCCGTTTGAATAAATCCTTTAGAGTAATTACAATTGTTTAAAATTTCATCGATATCATTTTCTTCTAACTGCAGTACCGCCATAAGCGTTTCTCTATCAAACTTAGATTGTAAGAGGTTTCTAATCTCGTCATCTTCCTTCATCTTTCGAAGTTTTCGCATCTGTTTGGGTCGCTTACCAAAGACATTATACAGGAAGTCGGCTGGATTAAATATGGAACTCAATACTTTAGAAACCGCGCCAGGTTGAGTTTGCCCACCTTCATAACCACCCCCTAAACCAGCTATCCGGTAACGGTAATCATCATAAATGGGGATCAATTTTGCATCTACCTCAACATAACCTGTAAGTTCTACTGGGCGCACTACTACCTCTTCTAAGGCAATCCCAAGTTCAGTCATCTTTATCTTCACCTCTCCAAACTTCATCCAGTCATTGGTAACACGCACCCTAATGGATTTAAATCCAAGGTAGGAGAAAAATAGAGTATCATTCACTGCAGCACGCAGACCAAATTTTCCATCCTTGTCTGAGGTCGTCCCTATCACCTGATTCAGGTTAACAATATTTACATTCTCTAGGGCTGTATCCGTCGCCGAATTAAGCACCACCCCGTTAATAATTTCGCCTTCCTGTGCTAGGAGTCCAAGGGGTAGAAACGCCAACAATAAAAGGAATAGATTCTTCTTCATAGTTACTAGTCTGGTATAAAAGTACATATTTAGACGCTAATTTCCTGCCAAAGTTTCGTTAAGCAAAAGATTTTAGTATACTAATATCAATTAGGAAGGCATCTTTTTACAGCCTAACCTATGTGAGGCATGTAATTTATCCTCTTCTCCTGCGTCTTCCGCCGGTACCTTTTGAGTCTGAAGGTTTCGAAGCACCTCTGCGTTTTCCTTTAAACTTTGCGCCCCCACGATCTCCTTCTCTATCGCTTTTCTCAAATTTTCTGTCGCCTCCACTTTTGCGGTCACCTTTATCAAATTTACGATCTCCACCACCACGTCTTTCACCACGTCGGTTTCCTCCGCCGCCACGACGATCTCCTTTTCCTTTAAATCCACCGCCGCCGCCTTTCCGTCCACGACCACCTTTACGACCTTTATCTTTAGAGATTTCTATATCTATAGTACGACCATTGATTTCAACTCCTTGCAGTGCGGCAATGACCATCTCACTATGCTTCTCGTCCGTATTAAAGAATGAGAATGTGTCCATAGTATCTACATGAAAGACATCATCCTTACCTAATTGGGTTAATTCGCGCACTAGATCCTTAAGATCCATCCATTCTAGATCATCCTTACGACCTACATTGACAAAGTATCTCACACTGTTCTTGGAGTACTCTTCTCCTCCTCCATCGGCGCGTCCTTGAACATTAAGATCTTTGGCCTTTCGATAGTAATTATAGAATCGCGTGAACTCTACTGAAAACACTTTTTTAATGAGCTCCTCTTTTGAAAACTCTTCCAACACTTCATTTAACCTCGGCAGATAGGTATCGATTTCGTGATTTACATCTGTGTTTTTTACCTTATTTGCCAAGTGAAACAATTGAATTTCACAAATTTCCATTCCGTTAGGAACATCCTTTTTAATGAATTCTTTTTGAATTATCTTCTCAATGGCCTTAATCTTGCGTTGCTCGCTTTTGGTAATAATCACCATAGAAACACCACTTTTACCAGCACGCCCAGTACGACCACTTCGGTGTGTATAGGTTTCAATTTCGTCCGGCAATTGGTAATTAATCACATGGGTAATATCCTCTACGTCAATTCCACGAGCTGCTACATCGGTTGCGACGAGCATTTGGATCTGGCGGTTACGGAATGATTTCATTACCAAATCACGTTGGTTCTGACTTAAATCTCCGTGTAATGCTGCTGCGCTATATCCATCTTCAATAAGCATTTCAGCAACTTTTTGGGTGTCTCGCTTTGTACGACAAAAGATCACTGAAAATATGTTTGGATTTGTATCCGCTAGGCGTTTTAACGCTTGATAACGATCTCTGGCACCCACCATATAAAATTCATGGGTAACATTCTTAGAACCTGTATTCTTTGTTCCTACAGTAATTTCCATAGGATCATTCATAAACTTCTTCGCGATAGTGGATACCTCTTTTGGCATAGTTGCACTAAATAACCAAGTGCTCTTATCTTCAGGAGAGTGCGAAAGAATTTCCGTGATGTCCTCATAGAACCCCATGTTCAACATTTCATCCGCTTCATCAAGTACGCAATATTCGATTTTAGAAATATCAATCATTCTACGACCAATCATATCTTTCATACGCCCCGGCGTCGCAACGATAATTTGCGCTCCTTTTTTGATTTTAGAAGCCTGATCTGTGATACTAGCACCACCATATACAGCCACTACGTTAAGGCCCTTTACATACTTTCCGTAATTCTTAAGTTCATTGGTGATTTGAAGGCACAATTCACGTGTTGGTGATAGAATTAATCCTTGTGTAGTTCTACTTTCAGGATTTATTTTTTGTAACATCGGGAATCCAAAGGCCGCGGTCTTACCTGTACCAGTTTGTGCCAAAGACACAATATCGGTTTCATTCTCTAAAAGTAGAGGAATCGCTTTTTCTTGTACTTCAGATGGGGTTTCAAAGCCCATGTCTGTGATGGCTTGCAGAAGATTTTCTTGCAACCCTAATTCTTGAAATTTTGACATTTCTATGTGTTTAATCGTTAGTGTGTTGTAGCAGAGACGACGACGATTAAACCCAATAGTCTCAATATCAACACTTCCTCACCCTGAGGAATTTCGTGCAAAAGTACTTCTTTTTAATGGATTTTACGACAAGGAACTATGTTGTTTTACAGAACGACTATTAAATTTTGCCATAATAAGTTGACTCATGCTTCGAAACGAATCTTATTCGAAAATCATTAAAACCATGAAACCGTTCAACAGAAAAACGAGTACTGACTTTATAGATCATGCAACAAACCAATGCCAGACTCGAAGAATAGGAAGGACAATGATGAGTATTGAAATAATGAATGCCAACCAAATCCACCCTTTGGATTCCTTTTTTCGAAAGGCAACCAGGGTTAGAGCCAACCCCAAAATTCCACCTAACACAAAATAATACTTGTGGACATACCCAAGTTCTATTAAACCAAACAGGGCCTTCGTCTTTCCTGTTGCTTCCTGATAATCTAAATAGATATTTCTTTCATAATAGAGAACACCACATACACACAGAAGGCAGATGACAATAGTGATTTTACTGAACTTATTTTTATGCATGGTCTACTCTTTCCTAAGATATAAGAACGTTTAGACCTTAAAAAATTGTATTCTATAGATAGTCCTTTCCGTTGTTACTCAAATCAGTTTCAGAAATAATTCGATCTATTTCTTCAGTGAGTTTCTCTACTAGAATGATGACGATAAGGATCTGGTTGTCATCTCTTCGTTTAATTTTTCCACGATAATGCAACCCATTTTCTGCCAATCCTAGTCTGGGGTTTTTGGTTTCCAATAAGTTGATAGCATACGTACTGGACAATAACAGATCAGAAAAAACTCCAGACCGGCCTTGAGATTTATAATGATCTCCCTTGAATGCAACGCTCAAGAATCGCGCACGTTCCAAGGTATATTTATGAAAAGCAAAAGGAAGTTCTGCCTTCTTCGCTTGTATTGAGATAGTCGCCCAACGGCGGGTTCGCTTAATAGCAACATGGAACCTCCAATCATTATGAACATGATTAACACGATAGGATCCGGAGGGATACATCAACAAGTCTCCAGTTATTTTTTTGTACAAAGGGTGGTGGTTAGTATTCAATTTGACTATCTCATTTAATCCTTATTTCAAAAAAAAGTCACGTCTGGCAATAAAAAAATTCAAAGCGCCTCAATGAGAAGTTTGGTCATACACTATTCTTTTTCAGAAAGAAAAGCAATTAACTTCGCTATTGCTCTACCTCTATGACTTATAAGCCCTTTTTCTTTTTGATTCATCTCCGCGAAAGACTGAGAATATCCATTTGGTTGAAAGATAGGATCATACCCAAACCCTTCCTCTCCTTGCTTCCCCATTAAAATTATGCCTTCACAAATACCAGTGAAGAGTTCTTCACCATCGTCCAGCGATAAAGCAATTACAGTTTTGAAATGCGCCGAACGATCTACACTATTTTCTAGATGCATTAATAGCTTGTTCATATTCGCTTCCGAATCATTCTGAGGTCCTGCGTAGCGAGCACTGTATACACCTGGAGCACCATGCAACGCATCAACTTCCAATCCTGTATCATCGGCAAAGCAATTGAGGTTATAGTGGTCTCTTACATACATGGCTTTTAGCTTGGCATTACCCTCAATGGTGGGCTCAGTTTCTGGTATATCATCAAAACAGCCAATATCTGTAAGACTTACCAGTTCAATGTGCTTTGGCATCAAGGCTTTTACCTCTTTGTATTTATTGAGATTGTGTGTGGCAAATACGAGTTTCATTTTCAACAATAGGAATTGAGTGTAGCGTTAAAATTATTCACTATTTTTCTAAAACGGCCTTTAAATCGGTTAATCCTTCTTCAAAGTCCTTCCCCACTGCTTTGTCCATATTAAAGAACATCATCATCACGTTGACAGGCACCTTATGAGTGCCATAAAAACCCCAAGTAACTTTGGTTCCATTTCCCTCAGCTTCTGTAGTAAAATATCCATTACTTACGGACTTAAAGGGTTTTAAAAAACGTAATTCAGATTCCATTCGCTCGTTTTCGATAATCGACTTTATTTCCTGCTCTCCGTGACCTACTTGTTTATGATCACTTTCCCAGCGAGTGGTAAATCCAACTTCTCCATCTACTCCCGTGAGTGTTTTTTTCATATTAGGATCTCGCTTTTGCCAAGGAGACCAATGATCTTGGTTTTTCACCTGTTTTATATACTGAAATACTTCAGAAACGGGCTTGTCAATTACAATGCTCCTACTCACTTGATATTTCTTAGGTGCAATGAGAATGAGCAGTACGATTATTCCAATGAGAATGGCTAAACCATAAATAACGATATACATAATAAAAAGTATTGGTTAGGAAGTGAAAAGATAGTGAAAATTCAGATCAATCAGACGGCACCAACTCTTGAATTAAAGTCACTATTTCTTGTATCGTTTCTGGTGGGTTCCCATGATCAAAATCCATAGTTTCATACCTTCCTGAATCTGTATTCACCACGAATCGAGCAGACAAAGCACCATCAGTATGACTTTCCGTACTTGGCGGTTCCAGTTCTTGTAATCGTTCCACGATAGAGCGCGGTAACAAGTTTGTTACCTTTTCCCAATCCGAAGCATTCATATCGCTTCTAATAGGGTTTTGATCCTCAGGAGTATTACTTATAGTTATCTCTTGGGCATTTATCCTAATATGTTTGTAGTAACCTCTTGAGGCCGTCCAGTATTCAACCGATGCTATGGGTTCTGTTTTACAAGTAGTTGCAGTAATTGAGAGTAGAATAACAAATAGTAATTTCATATTGTGAAGATACTCAAAGTGCCCGAATTAAAATACAACCAGATATGCCTTTAAAACTCCTTTTCCTATTTATTTTTCTGATAATAACGCGCCTCAATCTCCTCCGCACTTTTAATTGTTTTTCGTGTCCAAGCTAACCTAAGTTCATTTTTCTCTTCTTCTGAAAGCCTCCAATCTACTGAAGAGGCCTTTAATTTGGTCATAGTCTCTTGCAGAATGATTGCAGCAGATACCGAAATATTTAAACTTTCAGTAAAACCAAACATTGGAATTTTTAAAAATCCATCTGCCGTATTCATGACATAATCGCTTATTCCATCATTTTCCTTTCCGAAGAAAAACGCAGTTTTAGCGGTCGGATCGAAATCAGACAAT
This sequence comes from Bacteroidota bacterium, assembly GCA_022601215.1. Classification (GTDB taxonomy): domain Bacteria; phylum Bacteroidota; class Bacteroidia; order Flavobacteriales; family Flavobacteriaceae; genus Aureisphaera. The sequence continues at coordinate 3,384 of JAHZIZ010000407.1, read as the reverse complement.
ACCTGAGAATCATTATGAGGTGTAGTCGCAATAATTTGATAGCCGTCTTCCCGTAAGTTTTTCACACAGTGAGCTGTATTGTTATGTCGATGAATATTTACCCATTTTTGAGCACCCATTGCGATCTCTCGATCTACTTTTTTCCCCAAGCGTTCCTCGATAACGTGCAAGTCCTGCACTCCAAAAATGTCACAACTCCTCATCACCGCACTCGTATTATGAATTTGATAAACATCTTCGGTCACGACTGTAAAGTGCCGTGTTCGTTCCGAAAGTACCTTTTCAAAAAGTGATCTTCGCCTATCGGTTAAATACGATTGTAAATGTGCTAACAGTTGTGTATCCAAGAGAAAAATGTAATTTTAAACGAAGATAGAAAAAATACCAAATTATGAAGATTGCAGTGCTCACAGGAGCCGGAATAAGCGCCGAAAGTGGTTTGAAAACGTTTAGAGATAGTAACGGTTTATGGGAAGGGCACGACGTGATGGAAGTCGCATCGCCTGAAGGATTTGAAAAAAACCCTGCATTGGTATTGGATTTTTACAACCAAAGACGTCAACAACTTTTGGAAGTAACACCCAATGCTGCGCACCTTGCCCTTGCTCAATTGGAAACTCACCATGAAGTTGTAATCATTACACAAAACGTGGACGACCTCCATGAGAGGGCTGGAAGTACAAGGATTATTCATCTTCATGGAGAGCTCCTAAAAGTTAGAAGCACCTTTGATGAAAATTTAGTGATGGACTGGAAAAAAGACCTAAATCTTGGAGATTACTGCGAACACAACCATCAATTACGCCCGCATATTGTTTGGTTTGGAGAAGCAGTGCCCATGATTGAAGTTGCTGCAGATCTCGTAGCTGCGGCCGACTGTATCCTCATTATAGGAACGTCCATGCAGGTATATCCAGCAGCAGGGCTAATCCAATATGCGTCTGCCAATACGCCGGCCTATTTTGTTGATCCAAATCCATCGCTATCATCTTCAGACCAATTGACGGTCCTAGCTGAAAAAGCCACGACGGGAGTACCAAAAGTAATTAGTCAGCTATTAAAACACTAATATGTCGAGTTCTGAATTATTCGAGAAAATTAATTACAAAAAGGCCTATCGGAAAAATCGGTTAGGGGCTGCAAACTGGGTACTCGCAAATCCCAGTACCTTCGAAGAATTGCTTAAATATTGCTTCGGAGAAGATCAAGAATTAGCCACCAGAGCAACTTGGGCATTAGAATTTATTGCAAGAGATCGCTTGGAAATGCTATATCCGCACCTCGACCTATTTATTAAAAATCTACCCAAAACACAAGGACATGGTGTGTTAAGGTCGGTGAGTCTTATTTGCGAACTGCTCTGCATTCAGCACTATAAAAAGAAAAGTGAACTCCTAGGAAATACACTAACCAAGTCTCACCGAGAAACTATGACGGCATGTGCATTCGACTGGATGATAAGCAATCAAAAAGTAGCCTGTCAAGCCAGAGCGATGACAGCATTGTATTACTTAGGGACAGAGTTCGATTGGATTCACGACGAGCTAGCTCAAATTATTGAAAGTAATATTCATAGGGGTAGCGCAGGTTATAAGGCCCGAGGAAAAGCGACCTTACTTAGTATTCAGAAATTTAGAAGCGTCTAATATGATAACAAGTGTAGTCTTTTTGGTATTGGCATTATATGCAACTCACTTTGGATACAAAATACTCATAAGAAACCGAAGAAAAGATCTTTCAGCTAGGAAAACAAAGGCCCATATTACCGAATATAAAAAAGAAGAAGGTACCAAAGGTAGTCCGATTTACTATCCCATTTTTAAATTTCAAAACGAAGCGGGAAGAACAACTTTTGTCAAAGGAAGCTTAGGCACTTCTTGGAAACCAAAAAAACAATATCAAAACATCATATATTGGAAAGGTGACTCGGGATATGAAGTGGTTATTGATTCTCCATTTTATAAGTTTGTACTCCCTAAACTAGTCATTATAGTTGGCTTGCTCATAACCACAATCATCATCATCGTTTTTTTAAAAGAATACACCTCAGTCTTGGATAGATAAAAAACTCCATATTGGTAACTTGTAACTCTAGACACTTCAGTATCTTTGCCTTTTTAAATTTTACACCTATGTCCAAGCACGCACTACAAGCTATTTCACCTATTGACGGGCGCTACGCTTCAAAAACTTCGGGATTAATCCCTTTCTTTTCTGAAGAAGCCCTTATAAAATATCGTGTACAGGTAGAGATTGAATATTTTATCGCGTTGGTAGAACTTCCTCTTCCACAATTAAGTGATTTTGACACTGCTTTGTTCTCAAATTTGAGAACACTCTATACCGATTTTTCGACAGAAGATGCAGCTCATATTAAAAACACCGAAAAGGTGACCAATCATGATGTAAAAGCAGTAGAATACTTTATCAAGGAGAAATTTGATGTTTTAGGATTAGAGAAATATAAGGAGTTTATTCACTTCGGACTGACTTCTCAGGACATTAATAATACTGCTATTCCACTTTCCTTAAAGGAAGCGATGAATGAAGTCTATGTGCCTCAGCTATTAGCGGTGAAAGATAAATTAAAGGCATTGTCCGAAGAATGGGCTAATGTCCCAATGCTAGCGCGAACCCACGGACAACCCGCTTCCCCTACGCGCCTAGGGAAAGAAATACAGGTATTTGTTACTCGTATAGAAGAGCAATTTGATCTTCTTAACGACATTAAAAGTGCCGCTAAGTTTGGCGGGGCCACAGGTAATTTCAATGCACACAAAGTCGCCTATCCGAACATCGACTGGAAAGCTTTTGGAAGTCAGTTTGTGCAAGAAAAGCTGTTTTTACACCACTCCTTCCCTACAACACAGATTGAACATTATGACCACATGGCCGCTTTGTTTGACTGCCTAAAGCGAATTAATACCATTTTAATTGATTTGGATAGAGATATCTGGACCTATGTGTCGATGGATTACTTTAAACAAAAAATCAAGAAAGGGGAAGTAGGCTCAAGCGCGATGCCACATAAAGTAAACCCTATCGACTTTGAAAACAGTGAAGGGAATCTTGGGATCGCTAACGCTGTGTTTGAACATTTATCCGCGAAGTTACCCGTAAGTCGTCTTCAAAGGGACTTAACAGATAGTACTGTTTTGAGGAATATTGGTGTACCAATTGGACACACAGTAATTGGGTTTCAATCCATTTTAAAAGGATTGAATAAACTGCTATTAAACCAATCCAAATTTGCCGAAGATCTTGAAAACAATTGGGCCGTAGTAGCTGAAGCTATTCAAACCATTCTAAGACGCGAGGCATACCCTAACCCATATGAAGCCTTAAAGGGATTAACAAGAACCAATGACGCCATTACAAAACAAT
>JAHZIZ010000406.1 GCA_022601215.1 Bacteroidota bacterium | reverse complement strand
GCGCACGCAGTTGAAACACATGAACATAAGGCATGTGATGAAATTACCATTCATATTCATGAAAAGGAAGTGGAATGTGATCTACATGATTTTCAGCTTACTCCTTCTCATTTTCATTTAGAAACCTATCCTGAGTTTTTGGAAGAAACTCTGATTTCCACAGAAATCAATTGGGCTACGCCTTCATTTATTTCAGTAGAAAAACACCACTTCTTCCTAAGAGGCCCCCCTGTTATTCAACTATGTAGTTAAAACGAACATTTGTTGAATACCCCTTTATATGAAATTATATATAGCAATTGCTATGGTTTTTACCATGGCAACTACCTTTGCGCAGGAATGTAATCTAACCTTGCAAGGCAAGGTTTTAGATCTCCATGATGATTCCTTTTTGGTCGGAGCCACGATTGTGTTGGCTGGATTGGAAAAGGCTATCATGACTGATCTCGATGGGACGTTTCAGTTTTCTAAACTGTGTACGGGCACTTATAACATTCAAGTGTCTCACCCAGCTTGCACTACAAGGGGTTTTACTATTAATCTTACTTCCAATACAGATAGGGTTTTCAGGTTAGAACACCATCTGGAAGAACTCAATGAAATCTTGATAAAGGGTAGTAATTACTACACCAAAGCAGAGAGTGTATTAGAAAATAAGATTAGCGAAGAAACCCTAGAAAAATATAGTAGTGGTTCTCTTGGTGATGCGCTTAAAACAATTAGTGGTGTAAGCGCACTCTCAACTGGGAATACTGTGGTGAAACCTGTGATAAACGGAATGCATAGTAGTAGAATTACACTTATTAACAATGGTGTTAGACAGCAGGATCAAGAATGGGGGGCAGAACACGCACCTACAATTGATTTAAATACTGCCTCGAGCATTACCGTAATAAAAGGTGCATCGGCACTTCAATTTAGTGGAGATGCCATTGGTGGTGTTATTATTGCTGAACCAGCACCGATTAAACTTAAAGACTCTCTTTATGGGAAAACTATTTTTTCTGGCCAAACTAATGGTCGAGGAGGTTCTATAACTACTTCATTAATTAAAAGTTATGAAAGTGGTTGGTTTGGTCGTTTTCAAGGAACGCTGAAAAAGTACGGAGACTTTGAAGCGCCTAATTATGTATTGAGTAATACAGGTTTATCCGAACAAGATGGTTCATTTCAATTTGGTTTGAATAGAATAGATTACGGTTTTGATGCTTACTATTCCTTTTTTAAGAATGAAATTGGAATTTTAAGAGCTTCCCATTTGGGAGGAGCCGAAGATCAAGTAACAGCCATAGAAAGCAACGTTCCTCTTATTGTTAATGATTTCACATATTCTATTGATGCTCCCAAGCAAGAAGTAACTCATCATCTTGCTAAAGTATCTGGGTTTTATAATGTTGATGGTCTAGGTAAGATTAGGTTAAATTATGATTTTCAGCAAAATAATCGTTTAGAATTTGATGTTAGACGTGATAGTGAAGACACCAGACCTTCGGTTGATCTTGAATTAGTGACACATAATGTGAGTCTTTCTTTAGAAAATAAGATTGATGAGCATATTTCACTAAAAACAGGAATCATGGGGAATTTTCAGAAAAACTTCGCAGATCCCTCAACAGGTGTGAGGCGACTTATACCTGATTATGATCAGTATAAATTGGGGGCGTATGTTATTTCAGATATTGAATTTTCTGATGCTTGGATCGTAGAGATGGGCGCAAGACTGGACCATACTTTTATGGATGCTTTCAAATTTTATAGAACTTCATTTTGGGAAAGTAGAAACTATGATATCCTATTTCCTGAATTAGTCGTAGAGGATTTTGGAAATCAAGTTCTTACCAATCCTGAACTGAAATTCACCAATTTTTCTGCTACCATAGGTTTTTCACATAACTTTAAAGATGATTTAGTTCTTTTTGGAAACTACTCACTCTCTTCAAGAGCACCAAATCCATCCGAGCTTTTTAGCGAAGGATTACATCATAGTGCTTCTAGAATTGAGTTAGGAGACCTTCAGTTTAACTCGGAGGTAGCTCAAAAGACGACGCTAACACTTCAGAAGAAAGGCAAGGATTATTCTTTTTCAATAAACCCTTACGCCAACTTTGTGAAAGATTTTATTCTTATTGAACCAACGGGTATTCAACAAACCGTTCGTGGTAACTTTCAGGTATGGGAGTATAGACAAACAAACGCACGCTTTTTAGGCGTTGACACTGACTTTACGTATGCATTCACGCATCATCTTGAATACTCCAATCAATTCTCTTTGGTGAAGGGTGTTGATGAAGAGAAGAATCGACCATTAATTAATATGCCACCTGCTCAAATGAGCAATCGCCTTGCATATGTACTCCCCTTTTCCCATCCAATTCGTGCGGAACTGGAAAGCACCTATGTTTGGCAACAAAACGAATTTCCCAATAATAATTTTGACGTTTTTTTACCAGAAGCCCAAACCTTTGAAACGGTAGATGTGAGTACACCTCCCTCCTACTATCATATTTTGGATTTCAACACAGGAACTCAATTTAAGTTGGGAGCTCAATCCGTATTAGCATTGGATCTAAAAATAACCAATGTTTTAAACACCTCTTACCGAAGCTATCTAAATAGACTCCGTTATTATGCGGATGACTTGGGAAGGTCTTTACAAATACAAGTTAAAATCAATTATTAAAATTTATAACAATATAAAAACATTAAAAATGAAAAAAATAGCATTATCAATACTGGCAGTCACTACATTACTAACAACTAGTTGTAAAAATGATGACAATTCTCCAGATCCAGTAAATGAAGAAGAAGTAATAACCACTGTCATTGTCACCCTAAATAATGGGAGTGATACAGTAATTCTAACTTCAAGAGATTTAGATGGAGATGGTCCAAATAGCCCAACCGGAACTACGACGGGTAACCTAACGGCAGGGG
>JAHZIZ010000405.1 GCA_022601215.1 Bacteroidota bacterium | reverse complement strand
CGATCTCATCCACATTCCCACTATAAGATCGAAAGCGAGATAATGTACCCAACCCGCCAAAACTGCATGTTCTTCTGTAAATAATTTCATAACGGATGAAAGGCTTCCAAAATCCATCATCCCTCCTATTTGTATTGCTTTTATGATATAGATCGCATAAATCATGGATAGTAGTAACGGAACTACTTTATAATCCATTAAGAATTTTGTTAGCTTCCATTTAGGTAAGAAAATCATTAAAATCCACATGGGTATGGTAATCATACCTGCTAATGAAAAAACGGTTGTTGGCGTCATATGTTAGCTATTTAAAGAGTTAATCTATAGCCAAATATAGTGCTGACAAGAGTAATACGGTTTTTTAATAGTTTGAATCGTCGTATTATGTTGCTGAAGTGTTATGCGGCAAGTTATGCTCCTCTTCCGCGCATAATGAAGTTGATTTGGAACCTATAAATCCTTCGCTTTGCGTAAGATTTTTACAACACGACTATGTGTAATTTGCAGTAGATTCCATGGGTAGCCTTCAAAATTGGTTGTATTCATAAACTGAACCACAACGGCATCAATATCTTTATGATATTCGGCCATGCCTTGGTAACCCGGAATTTAATCCTCCATGATTAAACGCATAGATTTCCATTTCGTTTTCGTCGAGTATGGCCCCGTCATTTAAAGCTCTTAAAAAGATGCCAACGTCTTCTGCCGAGGCAATCATAGAGCTATAGTCTCAAAATATGTGGGTAAAGTTTTAACACGAGGTGAAGAAGACACCTCTGTTGAAGTCACACCTTACAAAGACAAGATGGTACTTCTTGAATTTCCAGACAAGGAAAGTATTGATAATTGGTTTTCTGATTCAGAATATCAAAAGGCAATGAAAATTCGCCATGCATCTTCCACGATGAATATGCTACTTGTCCAGGAAGGAGGTTCGAACACATTAAACCCTAATCCAAAATTGGATTCCTATAATGTCCTCTCATTCCACACACATTACTCCTACTCGATTATTTTATTAAGTATGATGTCGTGAATCTCGCAAGCTCGATTTCTTCTACCGTCCTATCGTCACTTCGGGCAAAGCGTATTTTCTCGCTCCCTTCCTATTATTTTATAAATAGGAGCTTGTGAACTTAGAATAAGTGTGCCTAGCGGCTAAACTCATTCTTCGGTTTCATTACATTTTAAAGAAACATGTAGAAAGAAAAAAACCCGAAACAAGTTCGGGTTTCATTTTATGCTTTTGCTCTTTTAGATATTATTGCCTAACAAACGCAGGTATAACAATCTCAGAAATTTGAGTCATTATTTCGTCTTCACCATCGTGACCAGAGATAACAATGGTTAAGTCCAGTTCGTTCACCACAATAACACGTTGCCCTCCGCCTCCCCAAGCAAATGCTGTGTCGTAACTTTTATCCCCTACTTTGACGTTAGTCTGATACCAAAAATAGCCGGAACGATAGTCTTTGGGCATCCAATCTTGAGTAGGCTTTACCATCCCACTCGTTGCTTTGGTGAGATATGCTGCAGAAATAAGCTGTTCGCCGTTTAATGCACCCTTATTGAGTACTAAATGACCCAATTTGAGCATGTCTCGGGACATAAGACTTGCACGCCACCCCGCTTCTGGCATTCCGTTAACATGTGTTGACCATGTATAATTTGTAATACCCAGTTTGTCCAATAGCTCAGTCTTAATAAAGTCCTCTGCAGTTCCAGGAACTACGGCCTCTATGACTGTCATGACCAACATGGGATTAAAATTACCATATAAATAGGTCTGAGATGCTGCGCTTATAGGGCCACTTTCCTCAAGGAGTGTCTGAACCAGCCCTTGGCCTTTTAATCGAACAGAATCATTCTCAATGACTTTCCATTTTTCACTATCTATGGTCAATCCTCCGTGCATAGTCAAGGCTTTATGAAGTGTAATCTTTTCGGCTCCTTGGGTTAATTTAGTGCGATCTATATCGTCTAGGAAATTGATCAAAGGTTTGTTTAGATCTTCCATAGATAGGTATCCCATTTGAATGGCCCTGCCCAATACCAAACTGGTATACCCTTTCACTGCCGATGCCTGTCCATGGGGTACATTGATTCGCCCTTTTTTATAGTAGGATTCAAAAACTAATTGGTTTTTATGCGAAATAAGTAGGGCATCGTAGCTTCCATGTTGTCCATCAAAAATCTCTTGAGACAATGTAAGGATGGCATTTCGATCATTGCTATTCACAGATAATGTATCAACCGATATTCCATCATTTCTGTCTTCTGGTGTAGTACTGATATATGGCTGATTAAGATGTGGAATATCCCAGAAAGAGACCTCCTCGCTACTCGTTGAAATATGATTCATCATAGATGACAACCAAGCGACACTTTGTACAGCAATCCTTGGGAATGCAGTTCCATGATCACCTTCAATGGTTTTATTTTGCACGGATAGGCTTACATTTTTTCTATCTTTAAGTAAACTCAGATATTCTTCGATAGGTTCGTCCTTCTCCTTTTCCAATGTCCCATAGGCGATGAATACGTTAGCATGCCATGTATTGTTCTTATTTGACTCGACAGTTCCTAATTCAGTATTGATCTCAGTTAGGTAAGAGACTAGACTGTTGCTTAAAGGACTCCCAAGAATGTAGTTGTTAAAAGAATCAGGTTGCGTTAGCAATATATAAGCACCAAAAGCACCGCTAAGTGAGTAACCGAAATACGAACGACTGTCTGGATTAGTGCGATAATTGTTGTCTACGTATTGAATAACTTCGTTGCGAATAAATTCTAGGTGATTTTTAGCTTGTCCAAATTTGAGTAGAGGATGATTTGGATTGGATTTATTCCAGAAGGAATAATCGGTAAATCGGCTAGCATGAGCTCCATACTTTTGCTGTAAACCTTCTGTGATGTCTTTCTGCCAAGAAATTCCTACTAGAATAACATCTTCCAACATAAATTCGGCAGAACCTGATAGCATTTCTAGATGCCACATGGCATCGGTATAATAGAGCACAGGATAGGTTTTATCTTCGTTCTCTGCATAATCTTCTGGCAACTCTATATACAGTTCATAGTTTTTTGCCGTTTGAGGGTCCTCTATGGGAACTACCTGAATTTGTGGTAATTCTAAAGAAGAATATGCTAGGGCCTCAATCTTATCGTTTACGATACTATTTTGAGCTAAAATAGTATTGAAGGTCATCATACCTACCAAGAGGAGTATTTTCGAAATTTTCATATTGTATTTT
>JAHZIZ010000006.1 GCA_022601215.1 Bacteroidota bacterium | reverse complement strand
AGGATAATATCTTCGTTCTTTTCAAGCTCATTCATAACCGCCTTCATGCGTTCTTCAAATTGCCCACGATATTTGGTCCCAGCCACAAGGCTAGCCAAGTCTAGGGTTACAACTCGTTTATCATAAAGAATACGTGAAACCTTTCTTTGAATAATACGAAGCGCAAGACCTTCGGCAATGGCACTTTTACCAACACCAGGTTCTCCAATAAGCAGTGGATTGTTCTTTTTTCTTCGACTTAACACCTGAGAAACACGCTGTATTTCAGCCTCACGACCCACTACAGGGTCTAATTTACCTTCCTCGGCCTGTGCCGTCAAGTCTCTACCAAAGTTGTCTAAAACAGGCGTTTTAGATTTTTTGTTTCCTTTTCCAGCAGTGCCACCCGCGAACAGGTTGTCCTTATCACCGTCACTGGCATTAGCATCATCATCATTTGGGAAAGAATCCGAGGCTGTAGGTTCTATATAATCTTCGTCGTTGGTAATCATAAGTTTAAATTGGTCTTTCACTCCGTCATAATCAACTTTCATCTTGTGGAGGAGTTTAGTGGTTGGGTCATTTTCATTTCTTAAAATACAAAGCAATAAATGCGCTGTATTAATAGAAGAACTCTGGAACAATTTGGCCTCTAAAAAGGTAGTTTTCAAAGCCCGTTCTGCCTGACGAGTAAGATGCAAGTTTTTCTTATCATTTGCTGCGACTCCGGCATTGGGATTTGCAGGGCTTAATATTTCAACCTTTCTACGTAGGTGATTTAAATCTATATCAAGTGCATTTAGGATACTCACCGCCTTGCCATTACCATCTCTCAAAAGGCCTAACATTAAGTGTTCTGTCCCAATAAAATCATGGCCCAAACGCAAAGCTTCTTCCTTGCTGTAGGCGATGACATCTTTAACTCTTGGTGAAAAATTATCGTCCATATATCGTTCTCCTATGTGTCTAAATTAATTAAATAAAATAAGTTTAGGGCAAAAATTATACCCCAATCTAAGAGGTAGTAGTAAAAGGAATAAAATTCTTACTAAAAACCTAGGGCAAGCTACGATAGTTATTAACGAAATGGCATTAAATTTTTGTTAATAAAATAGTGAATATTGCCCTTGAAAACCCCAGTGAAAGCTTGCGAAATAGTGTATCTTGCTTTCTTAGATTTTAATAACCAAAATAATAGTTTTTATATATGGCTGAAGGCGAAAAATTAATCCCAATTAATATTGAAGATGAAATGAAATCGGCTTACATCGATTATTCGATGTCCGTCATTGTGTCACGTGCATTGCCTGATGTACGAGATGGAATGAAACCCGTTCACCGAAGAGTGCTTTTTGGAATGCACGAATTGGGTTTACGAGGTTCGGGTGCCCATAAAAAATCTGCTAGAATAGTCGGGGAAGTTTTAGGAAAGTATCACCCACATGGGGATACTTCAGTGTATGATGCTATGGTACGTATGGCACAGGAATGGAGTCTGCGCTATATGTTAGTAGATGGGCAGGGTAACTTTGGATCTATCGATGGAGATTCTCCAGCAGCTATGCGATATACTGAAGCCCGAATGAGGAAGATTTCAGAAGATATGCTGGCCGATATAGATAAAGACACTGTAGACCACCAACTTAACTTTGATGATACTTTAAAAGAGCCTACGGTGCTTCCAACTAAGGTTCCAGGGTTGTTAATTAACGGAGCTTCTGGAATTGCTGTGGGGATGGCTACAAACATGCCGCCACATAATTTAACAGAAGTAATTGATGGGACGTCGGCTTATATTGATAATAATGACATCACCATTGACGAATTGATGCAGCATGTAAAAGCACCAGATTTTCCAACGGGAGGTGTGATTTACGGTTATGAAGGTGTGAAGGATGCTTTCCACACAGGAAGAGGTCGTGTGGTTATGAGAGGAAAAGCTTCATTTGAAGAAGTCAATGGGCGGGAATGTATTATCGTGAACGAGATTCCTTATCAGGTGAATAAGGCGAATATGATTAAGAAAACCGCTGATCTTGTCAATGACAAGAAAATTGAAGGTATTTCTAATATCCGTGATGAGAGTGACCGAAAAGGAATGCGTATTGTCTATATTTTGAAACGTGATGCTATTCCTAATATAGTGCTTAACATGTTGTATAAGTACACAGAGCTGCAATCAAGTTTTAGTGTGAATAACATTGCTTTGGTTAATGGAAGACCAAGATTGCTAAACCTGAAAGAGATGATTCACTACTTTGTGGAGCATCGTCATGAGGTGGTAACTCGTCGTACTGAATATTTACTCCGTAAAGCCGAGGAAAGAGCGCATATTCTTGAAGGACTTATTATCGCTTCCGATAATATCGATGAAGTTATTAAGCTTATACGTGCCTCTGCCAATGCCGATGAAGCACGTGAGAAATTAATCAAGACTTTTGATTTGTCAGAAATCCAAGCCAAGGCGATTGTAGAAATGCGATTACGCCAGCTTACGGGTCTGGAACAAGATAAATTGCGTGCAGAATACGATGAATTAATGAAAACCATTAACGACTACAAGGACATCTTGGCGAAGAAAGAGCGTAGAATGGATATTATTAAGGAAGAATTAGCTGAAATTAGAGATAAATATGGTGACGAACGTCGTTCCCGTATCGAATACGCCGGAGGGGATGTTAGCATCACAGATCTAATTGCCGATGAGAAGGTAGTCATAACAATTTCGCATGCTGGATATATAAAGCGGACGCCGCTAGTGGAATATAAGAAACAGAATAGAGGAGGGGTTGGTCAAAAAGCCAGCGCAACACGTAATGAAGATTTTCTTGAGCACCTATTTGTAGGAACCAATCACCAATATATGTTGTTTTTTACCCAAAATGGTAAATGCTTCTGGATGCGTGTGTTCGAGATTCCAGAAGGAAGTAAAACATCCAAAGGTCGTGCGATTCAAAACTTGATTAATATTGAGCCAGATGATAAGGTAAAAGCCTTTATTTGTACTCAAGATCTCAAGGATGAAGAATACATCAATAATCATTATGTGATCATGGCCACTAAAAAAGGTCAAGTTAAAAAGACACCATTAGAGCAGTATTCTAGACCAAGGACTAATGGTATTAATGCTATTACCATCAAAGAAGGAGATGAGTTGTTAGAAGCCAAGTTGACAACAGGTGATAGCCAGGTAATGCTTGCTGTAAAATCGGGTAAATGCATCCGTTTTGAAGAAGAAAAAACTCGTCCAATGGGTAGAAACGCTTCTGGTGTAAGAGGTATTACTTTAGGAGGACCAGAGGATGAAGTGATCGGAATGATTGCTGTGAATGATGTGGAATCTAATGTACTTGTAGTGTCTGAAAATGGATACGGAAAGCGCTCCGATATGGAAGATTACCGAATTACCAATCGAGGTGGAAAAGGTGTGAAAACCATCAACGTTACCGATAAAACAGGACAGTTAGTGGCTATTAAAAATGTAACGGATAGTGATGACTTAATGATTATCAATAAATCTGGTATTGCCATTAGAATGGCCGTGGAAGATCTTCGTGTCATGGGTAGAGCCACCCAAGGGGTTCGTCTTATTAAAGTACGAGAAGATGATTCTATCGCTGCTGTAGCCAAAGTAATGCATGATGATGATGAAGTGGAGTTTGATGAGGATGGTAATCCAATTCCAACTTCTGAGGGTACTTCCGAAGAAAGTGAGAATGGCACAGCTATTGATAATGACGAGTCAGAAAAAGATATAAACTAATAAATATTAAAATTCCCAACAATGAATAAGAGAATTATTATAGCTGGTTTGATGCTGGTTTCCGTGGCAGGTTTTGCTCAGAAGAGAGAAATCAAAAAGGCGGAGAAAGCAATGGTTGAAGGTGAAGCAAAAATTGCATTAGAGCATTTAGCGGCTGCTGATAAAATTTTAGCGGCTGCCGATAATCAAATGAAATCGAAATTTTATGTAATCAAAGCGGAAGCTTTGACAGCAGTGGCTGGGCCGTCAGGTTTTGACAAACTTCAAGAGGCCTTTAAATGGTTTGGTAAATCTGAAGACTTAGATGAAACGGGAGAGTTTAGTCAACGCATAGCAGATGGAAGGTCTAACTTACGTGCTGCTTTAGTGAACAGTGCGATTGTTGATCAAAACTCCAAGAATTATTCATTGGCAGCTGAAAAATTACGGATGAGTTATTTAGCCAGCCCTAAGGATACGGCAGATTTGTATTACGCAGCGGGTAATGCGGTAAATGGTCAGGATTTTGACACGGCTCTGGCTTATTATAAGGAGTTGTTGGACATGGGCTTTACCGATAAAAGAACTGATTACGTCTCTGTTGATCCAGATGGACAAGAAATTACACATGCCACTGAAAATGATAGAGACAATGCCGTATTAGCTTATGGACATACAGATCCTGTAAATAGAGCTATCGATTCAAAAAAAGGTGATATGCTCCAAAAAGTAACATTAATTCTTATCAATAAAGGTGAGACAGAAGAAGCTTTGGCAGTAATGAAGGAAGCTAGGGCTGCCAATCCAAATGACCTTACTTTGATTCGTTCTGAAGCAGATATAGCATATAAGATGGGTGATATGGAAAAATATGATTCTCTTATGAATGAAATTGTTGAAGCGGATCCAAATAACCCAGAGTTGTTCTATAATCTCGGGGTGAGTGCTGGAATTAATGGGCAGAAAGATAAAGCCATGAACTATTACAAAAGAGCGTTGGAGTTAGACCCAAACTTTGCGAATGCTCAAGTAAATATTGCTGCACTGATGTTAGGAGATGAAGGTAAAATAGTAGAGGAAATGAATAATTTAGGAATGTCTTCTGCAGATGAGAGACGTTATGATGTATTAAAGAATAAACGTACAAAACTCTACCAAGACGTAATGCCGTACCTGGAATCAGCTGTTAAGCTTAAACCTGAGAATATTGAACTCGTGCGTACACTAATGAATGTATATAGTCAATTAGGGAAAGATACAGAGTTTAAGGCAATGAAAGCAAAACTGCAAACATTAGGAGGGGAGTAATTAACTCTTCTATAATATGAAAAAAGGCTCTTTAGAAATAAAGGGCCTTTTTTTTGCTCTACTTTTTATTTATAATATAATGTACGCCAGCTTTTATTAATGTCAAAACAGGAAACGCACTATATAATCCGCTTAATGACCCGGAGCTTGTGGGTGTGCTTGCGTTGTTCGTAATTAAATATCCCGGTATGATCTAGACGATCGATCCGTACCTGCCCATGTGCATGAATTATATAGTGATCCTTCATGATAATACCAACATGAATGATAGTTCCTTCGGCATTATCAAAAAATGCTAGGTCGCCTGGTTCGCTTTCTTCAATAAAGCTTAGTGCCTCGCCTTGAGTAGCTTGATCACTGGCGTCTCGAAGCAGTTTGTAGCCATTTAATTTATAAACCATCTGGGTAAATCCACTACAGTCTATACCAAATGGAGTTTTTCCTCCCCAGAGATAAGGAGTGTTAAGGTAGAGAAGCGCTGTGTCAATAAGATGTTCTTTCGAAACTTGCTCCGAAATATACTTTCCATCGAAGGAGTGCTTGAGAAGTTTTAAGCCTGTAACATCACAACCCATAGGAATGGATAAGAGTTGGTCATTTTCAGTAGTGATGAAATCTACCAAATCTGAAGTGAGCTGGGTAGGCTGCTTCGATATCTCTACGAATTGTTCTTCAGAAATAAACGTAAACTGCTTATTATCTATCCAACCTTCATAACGATCAAAATCTAGCCGAACTCGACTCCACTTTTTTCTACTTTCTAGTACCTTCATACGGTCTCCGTATAAAACCTGTGTCACCAATTCACTCGGATCGGAAGGTTCTAAACGCAGGGGTACAATGCTAAGAGGGCAAATACCGTATTTCATGGAAAAGACAGCGCTACTAAATAGATTAAACTCTTTCTAATACCATAGCTGAAGCACCCCCACCACCATTACAAATGGCTGCTGCTCCTAACTTAGCATTATGTTGTTCTAGGACACTCAATAAAGTGATTACAATTCTGACACCGCTACATCCAAGTGGATGACCAAGTGAGACCGCACCACCATTAACGTTAACATTGCTGTCATTAAGGCCTAGTATTTTCATATTGGCAAGCCCTACCACAGAAAACGCTTCATTGAATTCAAAGAACTCAACATCATCCATTTCAATTCCGGCTTTGGCGATCGCCTTTGGTAATGCTTTAGCTGGGGCTGTGGTAAACCATTTCGGCTCTTGAGCGGCATCGGCATAACTCTTTATGGTTGCGATGGGTTTGATTCCAAGTTCTTTAGCTTTGTCTTCACTCATTAAGATGAGTACACCCGCTCCATCATTGATAGTGGAAGCATTAGCAGCCGTTACTGTTCCTTCTTTCGTAAATGCTGGTCGCAAGGATGGAATTTTTTCCATTCTTACATTTTTATATTCCTCATCTTCGGCAACAATAATAGGTTCACCTCTTCTTTGCGGTACCGAAACAGGGACCACTTCATCAGCAAATTTACCTTCGCTCCATGCTTTTGCGGAACGCTCGTAAGACTGAATTGCAAATGCATCTTGATCTTCTCTAGAAAATTCATATTCTGTAGCACATGCATCTGCACAAACTCCCATGGCATTTTTATCGTACGCGTCAACCAAACCATCTTTCTGCATTCCATCTTCCATGGTGGCCGGGCCAAATTTTTTCCCGTTACGCATATGCACGTAATGTGGAATATTACTCATACTTTCCATACCTCCAGCAACAACTACGGAAGCATCTCCAAGAGCAATGGCTTGAGCTGCATTCATAACCGCTTTCATTCCAGAAGCGCAAACCTTATTTACAGTTGTACATGGTACATTGTCGGGTATACCTGCGCCTAAGGCGGCCTGTCTAGCTGGTGCTTGACCTACACCGGCCTGAACTACGTTACCCATATACACCTCTTCAACTAAGGCGGGATTAAGACTAATTTTATCTAAAGCCCCTTTAATGGCAGTACTTCCTAATTGGACTGCGGTTAAAGAAGAAAGGCTTCCCATAAAACTCCCAATAGGAGTACGTGCAGCGGCTACAATAACAACTTTTTTGCTCATGAAATATGTTTTTATTAGGTACGCGAAATTACGGATTTTAATTCAATTATTCATGTTTGAAGTGGTGCTCTTGGGATAAGTGTTGTGTTATTTATACCTTTACTATTCTAAGCTAATACATGAAGAACCTTTTCGTATTCTTTACAAAAAACCAATCCTTGATTTATAAGGTATTCTTATACCTCATTTCCACGCTGTTAGTTATTTATTTATTACCAAAGGGAGGTAGCTTTAAATACGATTCTCAAAAGGGAAAACCATGGCAAGACGAGAATTTGTATGCGCCTTTTAATTTTACTATTAAGAAAGACAAGGAGACCATAGATCGAGAAATAGAAACTATTAGAGACAATGCGGTTCCTTTTTTCGATTATGACACCTCCTTGGTCAATGAAGCTGTCGCAAATTTCAACACCCTATTTGAGGCTACCTATGCAGATAGTTTATATCGAACGTCAAGAAGTGTTACAAAAGCGCTAGGGGAAAGTTTAATTATCAATTTTTATGAAAAAGGAGTAAGTGACGAGCAGCACTCGTACCAACCAGATAAATTAATTTATCTCAAGAAAGGCAATGAGGTAGAAGAGGTGTTATATGCATCGGTCCATAAACATCAAGCATTAAAAGAATATATTTCATCTCGTTTGGAACGTGTTAATGCATCCGATGTAGCATCGCTTTTGCAACAGTTATTGCAGCGTATTGTGGAACCGAATGTTACATACAACACACGATTGAGTAATGCTTCTGTAGAGGAAGCCATAAATGCCATTAATCCGAATCGAGGAATTATAGAAAAGGGAGAACGTATTATTGCCAAGGGGGAAGTGCTAGAAGGTGATAAGTATCAAATATTGGCCTCTCTACAGGCGAAATACCAGAGTGACGTATGGAGTGCGAAGAATTATTATTGGGTGGTTTTAGGCTATTCAATATTGGTGTCCTTAGTATTTGTCATGTTATTTTTATTTCTGAAAAAATATCGAACCGAAATTTTCACGAACAATACGAAGGTTAGTTTTATATTTTTTAACGTGGTTCTAATGGTATTTGTCACCACTTTAGTGATGAAATACGATGCCAGATTTGTCTATGTTATACCACTTTGTATTCTTCCTATAGTACTAAAGAGCTTTTTTGATGCAAGGTTAGGACTTTTTGCACATGTGCTCACTTTGTTGCTGTTAGGATTTATTGTGCCGCATAGTTTTGAATTTCTATTTCTCCAAATTATAGCAGGGATTGTAACAATTTTAACGGTATCAGAATTATCTAAAAGAGCGAATCTATTTATATCGGTAGGGCAAATTACTCTTGTATATATGCTAGGGTATTTTGCATTTTCAATGATCCAGGAAGGAAATATTCAAAGTGTGGATATTGAATATTTTGGTTATTTCTTGCTTTGTGGTCTCGTAACCCTTTTTGCATTTCCACTCATCTACATTTATGAAAAGTTATTCGGGTTGGTTTCTGAAGTGTCTTTACTGGAGTTAAGTAATACCAATTCAAAACTACTTAAAGAACTTTCTAATAAAGCCCCTGGTACATTTCATCACTCTCTCAATGTGGCCAATTTAGCCGAAGCTGCTGCAAATGAAATTGGCGCAGATGCTATGTTGGTTAGAGTTGGAGCACTTTATCACGATGTTGGAAAAATTATAAAAGCTTCTCATTTTACAGAAAATCAATTAAATACGGTAAATGTTCTTGATGAGTTGGCTCCAAAAGAAAGTGCCCAGATCATTATTAATCATGTGATTAAAGGGATTGAACTTGCCAGAAAGAATAAACTTCCTGATCGTGTGATTGATTTTATACGTACCCATCATGGTACCAGTCTGGTGTATTACTTTTATAAGAAAGAAGAAGAAAATAATGGTACGGCCAATGAGGAGGATTTTCGTTATCCTGGCCCTAAACCCTTTTCTAAGGAAACCGCGATTTTAATGATGGCAGATAGTGTAGAAGCGGCCAGTAAGAGTTTGAAGGAACCTACTTCAACTAAGATTGACGCCTTTGTTGAAAATATCATTTCTAAACAAATGGAGCAGGGTCAATTTATCAATGCTAATATTACATTTAAAGAAATTGAGCTCATCAAAAAGGTGCTCAAGAAAAAATTATATAACATGTATCATTTAAGGGTTGAATACCCAGAATAATAGCTTATGGATTACACAAATAAAAGAGGAGGCGATGCCCCGATAGCTTGCGATTTAAAAGAAGGGAAGAAATATTCATGGTGTACTTGTGGACATAGTGTGAATCAACCATTTTGTGATGGCGCACACAATGAAAACAATGGATCGCCAAACCTGCGTTTTGAGGCAGCCGAAACCAAGACTGCTCACCTTTGTACTTGTAAAGAGACTAAGAATCCTCCTTACTGTGACGGGTCGCATAAATAGTACAGTCAGAATAGATCCAATACAGTGAAGGTATCAGATACTATTGTTTGATCACCTTAATCGTATTGATGATTCGATCTTTTTGGGTGATGTGAATGATGTATGTTCCTTTTTTTAAATGATCAATATTTAAATATATTTCGGGAAGTTCCGTGCCCAAATCGCCTATAAAAATTAAAGGTGGTTTTTTCATCAAATACTAGGTGATTGATCGATATGTATAAAAGTAGATAAGAAGCGTGGTAGTAGATTACTCTAATGTAACAAGCTATGAAAGAGATGTAACAAGTTGCTATTTTTCGTATTCACTTGGCGTAACACCGTAGGTCTCCTTAAAACACTTGATAAAATAGCTGGGAGTATTAAATCCAACAGAAAATGCAATTTCATTTACTGTAAGTCCAGAATTACTTAGTAGTTTAAGTGCAGATTTTAGTCGTTGCGACCTTATAAATTCCGTTGTGCTCAGGGCCGTTAATGCTTTAATCTTCCGATGTAGTTGCATCCGACTCATTTGCATGGAACTGGCAAACTTTTCCGCGTTAAATTCAGGATTATCAATGAACTCGTCCAAGACTAGTTGAACGTTTTCAAGAAATAACTCGTCAGGAGAAGAAATGGCTATGTCTTTCGGTTTTAAAAATACATGTTGACTGTACCTTTCCCGTAAGGCCCGACGTGAGGCAATGAGGTTAGTCACTTTCTGATGAAGAATATCAGGGTTAAATGGTTTTACGATATAATCGTCTGCCTTATTCTTTAAGCCTTCTAACTCACTATGATCTCCAGATTTCGCAGTCAATAAAATAATTGGAATATGGCTGGTTCTTTTGTCTAATTTTAAAGTGTTACACAATTCAACCCCGTCTTTTTTAGGCATCATGATGTCGCTAATAATGAGGTCTGGAATTTGTGCGATGGCAATCCGCATACCTTCCAATCCATCCGCTGCAGCTATTAGTTCATAATTTTCAGAGAATAGAGAGGTTAAATAGGCTCTTATTTCGGCATTATCTTCTACCACTAGAATTTTTGAAATTTCTTCCGAGGTAGATTCAAAGATTTCTTGAACCGGAGATTTTATGTGTATTGAAGGATATTTATTCACTTCTTTTACTACTGAATTTGCATTGTAATTTTCTAATGTTGTAGGTAGTTCTACTACAAATGTTATGGTATCCTTGGTTTCTTTAAGGGCCTTTGCTGATCCATTCGATAAAATCGCAAGTTCTTTTATCAATGCCAAACCAACCCCTATACCATTTGCATCTTTATCTGCTTGAAAAAATCGATTAAATAATTTTGAGATTTCACTTTCAGATAATTTGGTATTATAGTTGGTAGTTTTTAATACCAAAGTACCCTGTTGCTCTATAGCACTAAAACTAATAACTGAGTTTTCGGGCGAATACTTTACTGCATTTGATAATAAGTTGGAGGTGATCTTTTCAAGTACGTCCTTATCATACCAAACTTCTCCAAAGTCGTCTATTCTTGTTTGTATCGTTATGCCATCTTCATTTGCCTTTAGTGTAAATGCTTCCAAAAGCTGTATTAGCTGTGGCTTTAACGGATGATTGCCAACTCGCAGTTCTACGGCTCCTTTTTCAAGTTTCGAAAGATCTAAGAGCTGATTCACTAAACGTAACATGCGCTCAGAACTGTTTTCAATGATTTGCAATGATTTTCGACCCTTATTTGACACTTCCGAAGAGCCTAGCAGTTGTTTTATCGGGGCCGAAATTAAGGTCAATGGAGTTCTAAATTCATGAGAGATATTGGTATAGAGCTTCGACTTTAATTCATCTAATTGTCTTAAACGATCGGCTTCATCATGCTCCATTTGTAATTCCATTTGAATATTCCAGCGCCATTTTAGATAGCGATAGATTGACCAGAGTAGTAATGTCAAAAGGGTAACATAAACTATCATAGCTACAATAGATCTATACCACGGTCTTTTAATAGTAAACCGATAAGAAGCGGGTGTTGTATCCCATACACCTTCATAATTACTAGATATCACTTTGAAAGAATAGTCGCCAGGTGGTAACTTCGGAAAATGGGCATAATTGATAGTGTTCGGTTTTGACCAATTTTCTTCATATCCTTCCAGTATATATTGATATTGATTGCTTTCTGGTTCAGAAAAGTGTAAGGAAGCAAATGTAAATGATAAGGTATTATCTGTCGCCTTGAACGTCCTATTATTCGATGGCGAAATATCATCCGCAAATAATTCTATTTTATCAATTACAGTCTCGGGAGGGACGAGATTGCTTTCTAATTTACTAGGAGCAAACCAATTAATGCCTTTGAGGCCACCAAAATATAGAAGGCCTTTTTGATCTTTATAATGGGCGCCAGTATTGAATTCCATAGATTGTAATCCGTCGTTGCTGTCGTAATTTTTTATATCTGGGAAATCAAATGAAGTGCTTGGATCGAGAATGGTTAGTCCGCGATTTGAGCTAAGCCATAGTTCTTTTTTCTTACCAGGAAGTATGCCATAAATTACATTGTTTGGCAGCCCGTTGGTTGTTGTGTAATTATATTGTACACCTGTTTCTTGATTGATTCCATAGAGTCCATTCCCATTAGTACCAATCCACAACATAGGTGCTTGAAAATGGAGCGCTTTAATATTATTGATCCCTTCATAAGAAAACGCAGTAAATTCCTTGGTATTTGGATTGAACTTAAATAAACCTTTATCCTCAGTCCCAATGAAAAGAGTTTCCCCAGGACCTTGAATAATAGACCTTATGTTATTGCTACCAATTTGCGAATTACCGATAGTAAATTGAGAAATGACTCCTTGTTGTCTATCAAATTGTATGATTCCATTTTCTCTGGAACCAAGCCAGAATCTACCAGCAGTATCTTTATGAAAGCACCATATGGTTTTGGCACTTAATGCAGGTATAGAGCTGGAATCATAAGAAACCACAGCGTTGCTGTCTATAAATGAAAGTCCAGCATTTTGGAATCCTACCCACATATCATTGCCATCTGCATAGAGACTCATGATCCTATTCGAAGGTAATGTGTATGCATTTTTTTCTTCGGTTGAGAAAACAGTAGCGGTATTTTCATTTGGATTGTATTTGGTAAGACCTTTACCAGAAGTCCCTATCCAAATATTTTCACTCTGATCTACTGCGATGGCCCTTGCTACGTCTACATTAGATGCAGCTCCCATTGTAGCATTTGTTATTTCATTGAATTTATATAGATTCTCATCATAATAATTGAGGCCTCCTCCGTCTGTCCCTAACCAAATCATCCCCGAATGATCCAAATATAAAGACAAGACATCGTTGTAACTAATAGATCTTGGGTTTAGCGCGTGCACTTCAAAATGTTGAATTATTTTTTGCTTAAAGTCGATTCTATAGGCACCATTTCCATAAGTAGCAAGCCATAGTCTATTCTGATTATCCATGAGCAAGGCCTGGATATTTAAATTTGTTGGTAGGGTATTATCGGGGTCAAAACCATTAAAGTGGGTGAGGTGTGGATCGCTAGGAGTGTAAAAAAAAAGACCTTTCCCGTAACTACCAGCCCATACCGTATCGGTTAGAGTGGTGGCAAGAGCACTAATTTGAGTAGTTGGCTCTTTCGTTGAAGTGATTCTAGCATTAGTGCTTCCGTCCAAAGAAATTTCATGAAGCCCTGAGGAGCTTGCAGCATATATTCGATTTCCCATTTGCGAAATGGAATAAATATTGGGCATAATATCTAACGTTTTAAAAACGTGTAAGGTGTCTTTCTCTTTTTCTGAAATCCTCACTAACCCGTTACCATAACTACCGATCCATAAATTGGACAAGTCATCTTGATATACGGAGCTGGGGTTAGGAATTATGTTTAAGGCATCAAATTTTTCGGTTTGAGCATTGTATAATTCTAGCTTTTGGCCTTGCGTGATAATATAGATGGACCCATTAGGCGCAGCGTAGACTTTCCCCAGTTTGCTGTAGGTATCTTGGGTAATATCTTCGAAAAATTTTGGATAATAGGTAAAAGTTTTTCCGTCGAATTGATTAAGGCCGTCCTGCGTAGCAAACCACATATATCCCGTGGTATCCTGAGAAATACTTACAATGCTATTTTGGGAAAGCCCTTCGTCGACAGACAACTTCTTAAAAGCTACCTGACGTTGCAATTGACCAGCAAGCATGAAGGGAAGGAAAAATAGGATATAGGCGTAACGCTTTTTCAATAAGAATGTTATAGAAATGTCTGTTCTATAAAGCTACAAAATATATACTATATGTAAATCGACAGCATTGATTAGAAATACTTTTGAATAGACAAAGCAACCCCGTCTTCTTTGTTGGTCGCTGTATGGTCGTTAGCAATAGTTAGTACTTCTTGTTTGGCGTTTGCAACCGCAACTCCCATCCCTACACTTTTTAACATGGCAATATCATTGTAGTTATCTCCAAATGCAATAATATCTTTCAGTGAATATTCTGGATAAATTTTTTCTAGTAAGGTGTTAATGGCGGTTTCTTTTGAAATGGCGGTGTGAGCAATTTCAATATAGGTGTCTTTAGACCGATAAAGCGCCAAGCTATGGCCAAGGTTGGTTTCTAAAGATTTATAGAGGGTGTCAATCTCATTGGCATCGCCCATTGCCATTATTTTATGAGCGCCTTTGC
This sequence comes from Bacteroidota bacterium, assembly GCA_022601215.1. Lineage (GTDB taxonomy): Bacteria > Bacteroidota > Bacteroidia > Flavobacteriales > Flavobacteriaceae > Aureisphaera. Next base: position 622 of record JAHZIZ010000006.1, on the reverse strand, counting down.
TTTCTTTTTGCCATTGTTTGATGGTTATTGGAACGGATTGTACGAAAGGGGAGACCTTAGTGTTGTTCTCTTCGCGTTTTGCCCAATAATCCATTTCGGGAACGTACCAGTTATCATTGTAATACAAGCTCAAATGAATGCTTGTGTTTGCTATTTCTAAGTAGATGTTGTGGACTAAATCTACAGGAATGAAGGTGTCTTCTAATACAGTTTCTCCATCTAAAATGAGCCCTCCGTTGTACGCTATCAATGGTTTGTCTAGAATACAGAGATCCCTTTGAAGATGCCGCATTGCCTTCGGCATTCTAGAGGAGATTAAAATGACTGGAACTGTAGGGCTAATTCTTTTTATTTCTGAAATGGTGAGCGAAGATAGCCTACGATCTTTATTTAATAAGGTGCCGTCAATATCGGTACAGAGAAGGTTATATGTCATAGGGTAAAGGTAAAAACAAAAAACTCCCCATAAAAGGGGAGTTCTCCGTGAGCCCGATAGGATTCGAACCTATGACCGCCTCCTTAGAAGGGAGGTGCTCTATCCAGCTGAGCTACGAGCCCGTAGCGTTATTTGTGTTTTGAGAGCTAAATAACAATCTCTATACTAAAAAACCGAACAATTGTT